>CAZKAS010000016.1:0-12551 GCA_964550875.1 uncultured Muribaculaceae bacterium
TAACATTGCAACGGTCATTGGGCCGACACCTTTTGGAACAGGTGTAATAAAAGAGGATTTTGGAGCTACTGTATCAAAATCGACATCTCCTGATAATTTGCCATTTACTTTGGAGATACCGACATCAATAATGGTGACACCGTCTTTAACCATATCACCCGTCAAAAATTTAGGTTTCCCTACAGCGACAATAATCAAATCGGCTTTTTTTGTATATTCGGATAAATTTTTTGTTTTTGAATGTGCTATTGTTACAGTAGCATTTCTTTGCAGAAGCAATTGAGCGACCGGTTTTCCAACGATATTTGAACGACCGATGACGAGAGCATTAATACCTTCAAGGTTAATTTTATATTCATCGAGCAATCTAATGATACCTTTTGGGGTGCAAGCGACAGAATCCGGCATTTGTCCGGTAAACATTTTTCCTGCATTCGCATAATGAAAACCGTCGGCATCTTTGTCGGGAGATATTCTGTTCAATATTTTTTCTGTATCTAAATGAGCGGGAATTGGCAGTTGAACAAGAATTGCATCGACATTTTGATTTTGATTTAATTTGTCAATTTGTGAGAGTATTTCTTTTTCTGTAACATCGGGTTCAAATTCAATTGTTAATGAATTTATTCCTGTTTTTTCGCAAGCTTTTTGTTTGTTTTTGACGTAAACAGAACCGACTTCATTATCTTTAGTAATAATGACTGCTAAAGTTGGCTTACGGTTTAATTTTATAACGTCTTTTTTTATTTTTTCGTAGATTTTTTCGGAAAGGTTTTTTCCGTCCATTATAACGGTCATGATAAATCACCTCTGGGAATATTTAATCGGTAATAGAATTGTTTTATTGCATTTTTGACAACTTCTGAATTTTTTTCTCCTGAAGCAATTTCGAGGGTTTCATCTTTAGGAATTACGCCTAAAACAGAGAGATTGTTTTCCTCAGAGAGTTTAAAAGATATTTCGTTGCTGTCACCTGTTACGGCATTTAACAGTACACCCATTTGACCGTCAGCAGCATACTTTGCGGAATATTCTTCAATTCTGCCTGCGAGTTTTGCAGATTCTTCTGTCGGTCTGGTAACTATTAAAGTAATATCTATCGGAATGTCCACCAATTGATATAAATATTTTAAATCAAATTCGCAATCAAAAATAACGATATCATATCGATTGATTAATTTTACCAGAGCATCATTAATTTGTTTTGTAATCGGGCAGCGACAATCTTTTGACGCAGATAGCCAAGAAACGATTAAATCAGTATTTTCATCAATCGGCTCAATAATGTCTTCTAATGCCCATTCGATATATTCTTGTTTTGACATATTGTCAGGGATTCCTGTTTTATATTCGTGTTTCCCGCTCCTGATACCGTAAATTGTTTTGCGGACATCTTTGCCGAAAGAATGACCGAGTTCACAGGTTAAATCGTTATCGAAGAGCAAAATCGATTTTTCAGGAAAAACTTCTCTAAAAACACTTGTCATATTTTTAACAACGGTTGTTTTGCCGCTTCCGCCTTTACCAACAATGGCTACCGTAAGTGTCATTTATACCTCTTTCATATTAAGGATTTCGTATATAAAAATCCTCTGTTTTCATTATAGAAAAACAGAGGACTTATTTCAACATTGTTAAATTTATCTTACAGATAAAATTTTATGGATTTGTGGAATTAATCGAACGTGCCAATATTTTTTTCTAAAGCGTTCTAAAACTTCAGGCAGGTATCGGTTGGGAACGATTATTTTCCCGTTTTGAGTGACAGGTTGCAGAACGATTTCAATATTATTTTCTTTTGCAATAGCTACACATTTATCGATTTCTTCGTCTGTAATATTTTCATTGAATGGAACTTTCATATACATACTTTTTTTGGCTTGTTTACAAATTCTTAAAAATTCGGCATGTTTATCAAAACAATCTTTACAGCCACATACAGAAGGAAGTTTAATACTTGCGGACACATATTTAATCATGTTTACAATTTCTTCAAGGGCTTCAGGCATTGCCGCATTAGTTTCAAGGTAAACGGGAAGAGTAATGTTTCTCAAAAATTCTTTTAAGAAAGCAGCTTCCATAAGGGGTTCACCGCCTGTTAAACATATAGAATGAATATTATGAATATCATAACTTTTCAAACGTTCTGCTAAAGAATTAGCCGTATAGGTGTCGGTTGTTGCATCGGGCTTGTAGTCTATGTCACAAGTTTTGCAATCAAAATCACACTTGCAAAATCTGATAAAAAGTTGTGTGTAACCGACTAAATGCCCTTCTCCTTGAATAGAGGTAAAAATTTCTTTCACTTGTGCTGTTGTCATGATTTTTCCTTATTTTTCTGCTGATATATTTCTTAATTCTTCATATAGTTGTTTTTCACGTTCTGTCAGATTATCATCAACTTTAATTTTTACGGTAACAATCTGGTCACCTTTGCTTTTTGTAGTTTCATCAAACAAGCCTTCTTTTGCAAGTCTGAATTTTTGTCCGGAGGAAGTTCCCGACGGAATTTTTAATGAAGCGTTTCCATTTAAGGTTCTAATGTTTTTTTGAACACCTAAAACCGCCTCATAAGGGCTAATTTCAACTTCGCAAAATACATTGTTTCCGTCAAATTTAAAATACGAATCATCGGTAATTCGTACTACTAAGTATAAATTCCCATTTTTTCCACCTTTTAAACCTTTAGTTCCTTCATTTTTTAAACGAATTTTTTTGTTGTTTTCTGTGTGTGGAGGAATTTTAACGTTTAATTTTTTGTGTAGGGAAATTTCACCGGAGCCTTTACAATAATGGCATTTTGAACCGTTTGTAAATCTTTTTCCTTCGCAAATTGGGCAAACTTCGGTATGTAAAACGTTAATTTTTCTGTTTGTTCCATTAAGGGCTTCTTTATAAGTAATTTCAAGGGGCATGGTTATATCTTCACCATCTTTTTGTTTAATTTTTTCGTCATAAGAGTTAGAAATTTTTTTGTTGTGGAAGAGATTGCCCACAATATCTTTCATTGTGTCTGAAAAACTTTTCTCGTTAGTTTTTTTATTTTCGGAAGTTTGAGAGTTTGTATTTTGATTATAATAATTTTTGTTTTTCCCATTCATTTGGGCATCAGAATTAATTTTTGTATTTTTATATTCTTGTCCGTAATCATATTTATAACTGTTAAATTTTTGTTTTTTAAAATTTTCTTCTTGTTTTTTAAATTCTTTTTCAGCTTTTTTTTGTTGGCGTTTTATTTCAAACCCCATTACTAAATCATAATTTTTGCGTTTTTGATCATCAGAAAGAATTTCATAGGCTTCTTTTATTTTTAAAAAAATTTTTTCACCATCTTTGTTCACATCGGGGTGATATTTGACGGTTGCTTTACGAAAGGCTTTTTTAATTTCTTCTTTAGAAGCTTCGAAAGTCAAACCCAACAGAGCGTAATAATCTTGTGACGAATAATTTTTCAAAATCCATTCTCCTGAATTTATTTTACGGATAATAAAAAAAATATCAACGTTATTAAGAGTACAAATGTATATATTTTCGAGTGATTTTGAATTTAAGTTCGTTTAATATAAAATATTAGTAAAGAAATAGGTAAAAAGCATGGAATTAAATTTTATAGAAAATACAGATACAGAAGTTGCAGAATTAATAGCCAAAGAATTGGAAAGGCAACAAAACACGATTGAACTTATTGCAAGCGAAAACATCGCATCAAAAGCGGTTATAGCGGCAGCAGGTACTGTTTTGACCAACAAATATGCGGAAGGTAAACCATATAAACGTTTTTATAACGGTTGTGAACACGTAGATGAGATAGAAACGCTTGCTGTTGAAAGAGTAAAGAAACTTTTCGGAGTAGAGCATGCCAATGTACAGCCACATAGCGGAGCGCAGGCAAATATGGCAGTATTTTTCTATGCATTGAAACATGGCGACACTGTAATGGGAATGGATTTGTCAAACGGTGGTCACCTGACGCATGGATCACCCGTTAATTTTTCGGGCATGTATTTCAATATTGTTTCGTACGGAGTTAACGAGTATGGAGAAATTGATTATGATAATGTTGAAAAATTGGCACTGGAAAACAAACCGAAGATGATAATTTGCGGAGCGAGCAATTATTCTAAAATTATTGATTTCAAACGATTTAAAGAAATAGCGGATAAAGTTGGTGCATATTTAATGGCGGATATAGCACATATTGCAGGTCTTGTTGCAGGCGGAGTTCATCCTTCGCCGGTTGGATATGCAGATTTTATAACAACAACGACACATAAATCATTAAGAGGTCCGAGAGGCGGAGTTATTATGTGTAGTAAGGAACATGCAGCAGGAATAGATAAGGCGGTATTCCCGGGTATCCAAGGCGGACCGTTGGAGCATATTATAGCGGCGAAAGCGGTTGCTTTTAAGGAAGCGTTGCAACCGGAATTTAAAGAATATGCGGAACAAATTGTTAAAAATGCGAAAGCACTTGCGCAATCTTTGTTAGACGAAAATATTGACATTGTCGGAAACGGAACGGAAAACCACGTTATGACAATTGATTTAAGAAAAACAGGTAAAACAGGTAAAGATGTTGCAAATCTTCTTGAAAAAGTTGGAATTACAGCGAATAAGAATACTGTTCCAAACGATCCTCAAAGTCCTTTTGTAACAAGTGGAGTAAGAATTGGTACACCAGCAGTTACAACCAGAGGTTTTAAAGAGGAAGACATGGTCGAAGTCGGTAAGATAATTGCATCTGCAATTACCGTGTGGGATAATGAAATCGCTCTTAAGAATTTAAGAGCGAGAGCGCAAAAATTATGCGATAAATACCCGTTATATTAAGGAAAGAGAAATGACACTTTTACAGTTATCGGAAGCACATATTATAGGAGCGGTAATTTCGTTTTTGACAGCGATTTTTATTGTTCCTGCCGTAATATATTTTTCTGAAAAGAAGGGACTTGTTGATGAGCCCGGCGGAAGAAAAATTCATGACCACCCTGTACCAAGATTAGGCGGAGTAGCTGTTTGGCTAAGTACGATGTTAACATTCCTGTTTTTGGTATTTTTAAGTTATTATCCGTACGGTTCTTTATTGTCAGGAATTTTGCTCGGAAGTTCTTTGATGTTTTTGTTAGGACTTATAGATGACATTTATTGTTTAGATGCAAAATTTAAGCTATTTATACAACTAGCAATTGCGACTATTGTTTATTGCTTGGGAATAAGGATAGAAGATGTTTATCTCCCATTCGGAATATCGTTTCATTTAGGATTTTTATCTTGGTTTGTGACAACGGCTTGGATAGTAGGAGTTTCAAATGCAGTAAACTTTATAGACGGAATAGACGGACTTGCAGGTTCTGTAATTTCGATAAGTGCGGTAACATTGGGCTTAGTTGCGGCAGGAACGTCTGTATCAGGAATGGTAAGTCCTTTGATAGCATTTATTTTAGCAGGAGCGATGCTGGCGTTTTTGACATATAATTTTCACCCTGCAAAAATTTTCATGGGGGATTCGGGGGCATTATTTGCTGGATTTTTGCTTGCAACACTTTCTATTACAGGAGTAATGAGGACGGAATCAGTTGCAATGTGGGTTCCTGTATTGGTTCTTGCTGTTCCGATTGTTGATATAACTTTTGCATCGTGCAGAAGAATTTTAAGCGGTAAATCACCGTTTGTTGCAGATGCGGCACATATACATCACAGACTTTTAAATGCAGGTTTTTCACAGAATAAAACTGTTTTGATACTTGCTGTTGCATCTGTTATTTTTGGCGCAATTGGAGTTTTGTGTATTAATGTATCAATTATAAAATATTTCGTTTATGCAATGGCTCTTGCAGTTGTAATGCTTATTTTAAATTTTCAAGCAAGAAAGTAGGAAGAAATGTCAATCAGAAAAATTGTAAAATATGGAGATCCGATATTAAGGCAAAAATCAAAAGAAATATCAAAAATTTCAAAAAAGATAAAAACATTAGCCGAAGATATGATTGATACAATGTATGCAAACAGAGGAGTAGGGCTTGCGGCGGTTCAAGTCGGAGAACTTTTAAGAATGTTTGTAATTGATGTGTCTGGGCCTGAAGAAAGGTATAATCCTATAGTTTTAATCAATCCTAAACTTATCAAGAAGGATACGCCGGTTGCTTGCAGTGAAGGTTGTTTAAGCTTTCCGGAAGTGTTTACGGACGTGAGAAGATATGCGAATGTTACTTTTAAGGCACTTGATATGCATGGACGCCCTTTCATTATAGAAGGAAAAGACGGAGAGTTGTTGGCAAGGGCATTACAGCATGAATATGATCATCTTGACGGTATTGTGTTTGTAGATCACGTCAGAAACAGATTTGATGCTGATGAAAAATTATCGGAAAAAGGCTTACCTCCAATTCAAAGCGAGTATTTAATTGATGAAGCGGAAATGGAAGAAGTCATTATTGCGAATGGGAATAAAGTAATTGATAAAGTTGAGGAGAGTGACGAAACTTCAGGGGAAGAGGAACGAGAATAATGATAAAAATAGTATATCTTGCGACGCCCGATATTGCGGTAAAATCACTTGAAAGTCTTGCCCAAAAAGACGATATAGAAGTTCAGGCGGTAGTGACAATGCCTGACAGACCGGCAGGCAGGGGCTGTAAAATTCAGGAGCCGCCCATAAAGATGTCGGCAAAAAGGTTTGATATAAAAGTTATTCAAACTCCTTCCATTTCAAAATCATCGGAAATTATAGAAGAGTTAAAATCAATGGAGCCTGATTTCTTTGTGACATTTGCATTTGGGCAACTGTTATCGCAAGAGGTTTTGGATATTCCAAAATTTTGTACAATTAATCTTCACGCATCTCTTTTGCCAAAATACAGAGGAGCAAACCCTATTCAGTGGTGCATAATAAATGGAGATAAAGAAACAGGGATTACCACAATGAAAACTGTTAAAAAAATGGATGCAGGAGATATTTGTTTAACAGATAGAATTAAAATTACGGAAAATATGACTGTTCCTGAGTTAGTTCGTTTAATCTCTGAAAAATCACCTGATTTGCTGTATGAAACGTTAAAGAAGATATATAGCGGAGAATTGATATCAATTGTTCAGAATGAAGAGGAAGTAACTTTTGCGCCAAAATTTACAAAAGAGGACGGTATAATTGATTTTGGTCTTACGGCAAGTGAAATTCATAATAAAGTCAGAGGATTGCAACCTTGGCCGAATGCTTATTTGTGTAGAGAAGAAAAGAATATTCAGATATTGGAAACAAATTTAAGTGATATGGCAGTCAAAGGTGCTAAGCAAGGTGAAATTCTTTGTATTAACAAAGACGGTATAACCGTTGCTTGTAAAGACGGTGCAATTTTGATAAAGACTGTAAAACCTGAAAGTAAAGGTAAAATGTGTGCTTGCGATTTTGCAAACGGAAAAAGACTTAAAAAGGGTGATATTTTATGATAAGAGCAATCAGAGGTGCAATTACAGTAGAAAATGACGATGTAGAAGAAATTAAAAATGCAACTGTAGAGATGCTTTCAAAAATAGTTGAATTAAATGATTTGAATACGGAAGATTTTGCATTTGCGGAGTTTACGGTTACGGAAGATATAAAAAGTACAACACCGGCTAAATTTGCGAGAACGGAATTAGGGTGGAATACAGTTCCGTTGATGGTTTATAGAGAATTTGAATTTAGTGGCGGACTTAAAAAATGTATCAGAGTTTTGGTTGTAATAAATTCAGAAAAATCACAAAAAGAAATAAAACACGTGTATTTGAGAAATGCTGAAAGGTTGCGTCCTGACTTAAAGTTGCAGTAGTTTTGTTTTATTTTTTATTGTAGTATAATGAATCTATGAATATTTTAATCGTAGGTTCAGATGCAAATGCTTATTCAATAGCAAAAGAATTGAGTAAAAACGAAAATGTTGATATTGTTTTCGTTGCATCAGGTAATGAAGAAATTGCAAAAATTGCTCAATGTACAGACATTTCAGAAAGTGATGTTGAAGAATTACTTGATTTTTCGATAGCAAATGAAATTTCTCTCACGATAGTTACGTCAATTAGTGCAATACAGAATAACATTGGAGAAGTTTTTACATCTGTCGGAAGATTGATATTTGCGCCGACGGCAGAAGCGGCAACGATTGCTCTTTATAAATCATCTGCAAAAAAAATGATGTATCGACTGAAAATCCCGACAATGAAATTTGGAATTTTTGAGAAAGAGAGTCAAGCAGTTGAATACGCATCAAATTTCAGAAAAGCGTTAGTTATAAAAAATGATACACACATTTTAGGAGAAAGACCAACTTTTGCTGCGACATTTTCAAAAGCGAAATCTGCGATAGAAAGAGCTTTTACTTTTCCGGAAAACAAAGTAGTGATAGAAGATTATATTGATGCAAAAGAGGTATCAATGTATTTCATAACAGATGGTTATACGGCACTTCCCATCGGAACTTGCGCAAGTGATGATAAAAATTTTGCATATCCTGAAAGTATATATTCTCCTGATAGTTATATTTCTGATGAACTTGAAATGAAAGTTTTAAAAGAAGCGATTTATCCTGTTATAGATGATATTGCAGAGAGATATAACCCATACTGCGGAATTATAGGAGTTGATTTGTTTGTAGATGGAGAAAATTATAATGTAATTGAATATAACCCATTTTTCAAACAAATGCATTTGCAATCAATATTGTCAATATTAAATGAAGATTTGTGTGATTTGTTCTTGTCTGCGGCGAGTGGTTCAATGTCAGATGATTATAAATTCGTTAATTTTTATGAAAAATCAACGGTTTCAAAAATTATTGCCCAAAAAATTGATGAAGAAAAAATAGAAGATAATGAATTAGTCATTTCATATACAAGTTCCTCAAATATAATTTTGACACAAATTGCAAATACAGTTTCAAGAGCGAGAAAAAATTTACAAGAAAATATATCGTTTTTAACCCAAACGGAAAGCGAGTGCTAAGTTGCAGGATAATAGAAAATTTTTAAGGAAATGTATCGGGTGCGGAGAATACAAGAAAAAGAATGAATTTATAAAAATAACAGTAGATAGTGAAACGGGAGAAATTTTTATAAATTCGTTAAACAATGTTTACGGTCGTTCTTGTTATGTATGCAAGGACGAAAAATGCATAAATACGGCATTTAAGAAGGATAAGATTTCAAAAATTCTAAAGAAACAAGTGGATAATGACCTCAAAAAGAAAATTATAGTTTTACTTAACAAATAGATTGTGTTACAACTATATTAGGCAATTAAAGTGAGAAATAAATGGATAATATAAGAGTATATGATGCAGCCAAAGAATTGGGCTTAACGAATAAAGAAATGATAGAGCAACTTGAAGCCAAAATAGGGGTCAAGGTAAAATCTCATTCAAGTACTTTAACACATTCTCAATTTGAGAGATTTAAAGAGGCGGTAAAGAAACCTGTGAATGCGGAACCAAAGAAGCCAAAAGCATTTATAGTAAAGAAAGTCAAACCTTCAACAGAAAATGAGAAGCCGAAAGCGGTAGTTGAAGAGAAGAAGGTTGCCGATAAAAAAGTTATTGTCCAAAAAGTAAAGCCGGTAGAAAAAGAAGAAAAGAAAGAGATAGTAAAAGAAAAAGAAGAAGTTCTTGTAACTGAAACGAATGTAGAAAGTGACAAGAATACGATGATTGCGCCCTCAGGAACAAGTATTCGTTCATTGCTTGAATATAATAATCAAAACAGTCAGAAACGTCGAGCAGAGATTCAAGCGGAAAATAACAGAAAGAAAAGGGAACAAGAAAGAGCAGAAATAGAGAAGAAAAAGGCTCTTTCTCGTCAAAACCAACAACAAAGACAACAGGGCGAAAGAAAACCATTTAATAAAGGCGAAAGACCTGATAGACCGTTTAAGAAGCAAGACAATAACGGAGAAAGACCGCAACGTCCTGCTGCAAATACTGGAGATAAAAGAGAGCCTGTAAAGAGGCATTTTATATCTCAAGAGATATATGAGAATAAGCCCGGATATTCAAAGAGAAAAGATTCAAATAAAAAAGAAAAAGAATATAAATCAAAAGAAGAACAACAAGAGCTTATCAGCTTAGAAAAGGCAATGGCTCAAAAACACAGAAAGAAAGAGCGAGTAGAAGAAGCTCAACAAGAAGTTAAATCAGTTGTAATTAATGCCGTTATGACGGTAGGTGAACTTGCAGAAAAAATTAATAAATCTTCGGCAGAAGTTGTTAAATTTCTTATGATGAATGGAATTTTAGCGACGGTAAACCAAGTAATTGATATTGATACGCAAAAGAAAGTTTGTGCAAATTTTGAAATAGAAGTTCAAGAAGAAGATTTAGAAGCGTACATAGAGGAAGAACTTCAAAAAGAAGAGAAGTTGAAAGAGCTTAAAGATGTCGATGAATCGTTATTGAAAACGCGAGCGCCGGTTGTAAGTATTTTAGGACACGTTGACCACGGCAAGACGACATTGCTTGATTCAATTCGCCAAACAGGACAAAAGATTACGTCTACGGAAGTCGGCGGAATAACGCAATCTATTGGTGCATACACAGTACATCATAATAATAAGAAGATTGTATTTGTTGACACCCCGGGGCACGAAGCTTTTACGGCAATGAGAGCAAGAGGAGCTCAAGCTACGGATATTGCCATATTAGTAGTTGCCGCAGATGATGGAATTATGCCTCAAACGATAGAGGCGATTAATCACGCAAGAGCAGCAGAAGTTCCGATAGTAGTAGCAGTTAATAAATGTGATAAACCTGAAGCAAATCCTGACAGAATTATGCAACAATTAACAGAGCATGGACTGGTTCCTGAAGAATGGGGCGGAGAAACAGCTTGTATAAAAGTTAGTGCACTGCAAAAGACAGGAATTGAAGATTTGTTGGAATACGTATTACTTTTAGCGGAAGTAAACGGATATAAAGCAAATCCTTCAGCTAGAGCTACAGGAGTAATTATTGAAGCAAATCTTGATAAAGGAAAAGGTCCTGTAGCGACATTATTAGTTCAAAACGGAACACTGCATACCGGAGATTGTTTTGTTGTCGGTAATGTAGGCGGAAAAATCAGAGCATTGATTGCAGATAATGGAGAACGAATTAAAAAGGCAGGTCCATCAACACCTGTTGAAATTTTGGGTCTTTCAGAAGTTCCTCAATCAGGTGACAGATTTGAAGCGGTTGAAAACGAAAAACTAATGCATCAAATCATTGCAGAACGCAAAGAAAAAGAACGTACTTCAAGATTGGAAGCAACGATGCCTGCGCACGTCAGAAATGATGCAATCGGAGAAGATGATAATATTCAACGATTAAATCTTATCATAAAGGCAAATACACACGGTGCAGCGGAAGCGGTTGCTCAGTCAATTAATCAAATGGAATCAAAAGAAATTATTACAAAGATTATCCATGTTGGAGTCGGTGATATTTCTGAGGCAGATGTAATGCTTGCGAGTGCAGGTAAGGCGATTATTTTAGGTTTTACGGTAAAAGAAGATGCAAATGCACTTGCGGCGGCTGAAAAGTACAATGTAACCATTAAGAAATTTGATATTATATATCAAATATTAGAAGACCTTGAAAAGACAATGCTACACTTGTTACAACCGGAAGAAAAGGTTGTTGAGATTGGAAAAGCAGAAGTTCGTCAAATATTTACAGTCGGTAAAACGACAAAAATTGCAGGTTGTTATGTAACAGAAGGAAAAGTTGCAAGAAATAAAATGGCAATAGTAATGAGAAACGGACAGGAAATATTCAAGGGTTCGATTGACCAACTCAAGCGTTTCAAGGACGATGTTAAAGAAGTTAATCAAGGATTTGAATGCGGTATTTCATTTGCAAAATTCAATAACCTCGAAGTGGGTGATATTATTAAGGTTACAACGATTGAATTAGTTGAAAGACAAGAACTTGTATAAGAGGTAAAGATGCCCCCATTCAGAAATGAAAAAATCAGAAAAACATTAATGAAAGAAATAGCGGACATTATTCAAAAGAAGTTGAATGATGCAAGAATTGGCGGAGTTGTGTCCATAACAGACTTAGAGCTTGCACATGATAATTCTTATGCAAAAGTATATTATTCGGTTTTTGCACCTGATAATGTTAAAGAGCAAACAATAGCGGCGATAGAAGATGATGCGCCAAAAATAAGATATGAAGTTGGAAGAAGAGTAAGATTGCGTTTAACTCCGGAATTAAAGTTTATTTTGGATAATTCAATTGAACGAGGAACGAGAGTAACGGAACTTATTAACAAAATTTCAAAAGGTGAAGTGTAGTCGTGTTCGGCTTTTTAAACGTATATAAACCGTCAGGAATTACTTCTCATGATGTTATTAGCAGACTAAGAAAAGTTTTGCATATAAAAAAAATCGGGCATGCCGGAACATTAGATCCTTTGGCAGAAGGAGTTTTGCCGGTTGCTATTATGGGTGCGACAAGACTTCTTGATTTTTTGTCAAACGAAAAGGAATATCTTGCATCTTTCAAATTGGGTTTTGTGTCAAAATCGTATGACACAGAAACTGA
>CAZKAS010000016.1:12565-30996 GCA_964550875.1 uncultured Muribaculaceae bacterium
CTTGAAAAATTTTCTGATAAAAAAATTACGGAATCAGAAATTAGAGATGCTTTATTGTCTTTTGAGGGAGAAATAAGCCAAAAACCGCCTATTTACAGTGCAATAAAAGTTGGCGGAAAAAAATTGTATGAATTTGCCAGAGAAGGAGTAACAACGGATATTCCTCAAAGAGTAATTGTTGTTAATAAAATTTCACTTCAAAATTTTGATTTTGAAACGCAAAGCGGAGAAGTTTTAATAAATTGTTCAAAAGGAACATATATTCGCTCAATAATAAATGATTTAGGTCAAAATCTTGGTGTAGGCGGAGTAATGGTGAAATTAATCAGAACAAAATCAGGAGGTTTGTCTGTAGAAAAAAGTACAAATTTGGAAGAATTGATTTCAAGTCCTGATTTGATAAGAAAAAATATCATTTCTCCAGAAAGTGTTTTACCATTTGGCAGTTATAATTTGAATGAATATGAATATCAAAAAGTAAAGAATGGAAATCCGATTATAGCAAATCAAACAGAAGAAAATATTTTCTTAAAATATGATAATAAAATAGTTGCATACGGTGAAAAAGTTGAAAATCAAATAAAAATCAGGAAAGTATTTGTAGAATGAAAAGAATAATTTTACTGTTAATTATGCTGGTTATCTCACAAAACCAAGTTTTTTCTGAGGTTTGTTATTCTTGCCAAGATATAGTACAGACAAGGGGCAATACTTTTGAAAAAGTTACGGGTGCTGATTTTATAGAGAGAAAGAGTGCAGAAGCAATTGTTGAAAAATATTTAAGATATACTTTTAAATCTAAAATTAATTTTTATCTTGATGCAAGCAGTGCAAAAGCGCTAAGAAACGGAGAGTTCAAATCTTTTACCGCAAGTGCCAAAAAGGTTAAAACAGATGATATTTCAATATCTGATTTTGAGGCAAAAAGTATTTGTTCATACAACAAGTTTTTGATGAAAAAAGATTATATTGGATTTCCTTATGACATTCCTGTTTCTTTTTCCGCAACATTGACGAATGATGATATGAATTATATGTTTTCTAAGATGGAAGGAAAAAATGAGGATAACTTGAGATTGCCGTTAGGAAAAATAACAATAGCAAAAGTAAAAGATATAAAATGGGAAACAAAAAATTCAAAAGCCAGAATAAGTTTTAAGGTTATAACGCCAATCATTGATACAAGGATTACTTATACAACAATGTTTAGTGTAATTGACGGACAGATAAGCGTAGGAGAGTCAACAAGTAATTTAAATGCGAAAATGCAAAAAAATGTAAACCGTTTTTTAAGGAAATTTAATCCGTTTTCACAGGCTGTTGAACTTGCCAAAAATGCACAAGCTCAGATGGAAATAACCCATATTTTATTGTTGGGAGATAAAATTTATGTAAAAGGTGTATTTCTTATTCCCAGAAATTGTGTTATAAAGAAGTAAGGAAACACGATATGAGTAATTTTTCAAAATTAATAATATTTGTAGTTATTTGTATAGGTCTTTGGTGGTGCTATGACAACTTTTTGTCCGATAAACTCCCTATTCCTGAGATAAAAGGACTGGAAACAAGGCATTTGACAGATGATATAGGATCTGTTGAAACAAAGGAAAAGCAAGAAGTTACGGAACCGGAAAAAGAGATAGAAGAAGAAAATAAACAGGAAAAAGAAGTTGTCAATCAAGCAGATAATTATGTATATGTATATATGCTTACTACGGATAAAAACGGTAATCAATTTTTGAAGCCTGTAAGACGTCCTTTAAAAGCAGGTGAGGATAAATTGGCTTATGCGGTAAAATTGCTGATAGCAGGTCCTAATGGAGCAGAAAAAGCAACAGGTATTTATTCTGAAGTTCCTTCAAATTCTCATCTTAATAGCATAACAACATACGACACAAAGATTATAATAGATATGGCAAGTTCTTTTGCTTATGGTGGAGGTTCAGACAGTCTTTATTCGAGATTGAGGCAATTGATTAAAACAATTTTAGCAAACTCTGATAAGCCTGTTTATCTGTACATAGATGGTAAACAAGCGAATATCATCGGAGGAGAAGGGCTTACGATATCACAACCTTTAAAAGAGAGTTCATTAGATGAGTAACGAAAAAAAAGATATAGAATATTATATGAATTTGGATTGGACGTTGATTGAAGGTACCGACCTTGATTTTAACGGAAATCCTTATCATTATATTGAAATAAAGGAAATTCCGAGTTTTGCGTTTTGTGCAAAAACACAAGAAGCCGCAAGGGCAAATTACAAGACACAACTTCGTTGGACATTAATGGTTATGTTATCTGATGAAGATTGTGTTATTCGTGAACCCGGAGAACCTGATGAAGATGATATTGATTGGGAATCTCTTTGCCCGTAATTTATGGCAATAGAGGCAAACCGCTTTGATTTATCAAAGATGTTTTTTGTTCGTGCGTCATTTGTTTTATTTTGTATTCTTCTTTGAGGGCTTCCGATTTTGAATTAAATTCTTTTTTCCAAACTATTTTTATTGGCTTATGAGCTCGAGTATATTTTGCACCTTTTCCGGAAAGGTGTTTTTCAAAACGTTTTTCGACATTATTTGTATAACCGCAATAATAACTTCCGATTTCGGTTAAAAGAATGTAAACGAAATGATTTTTATCCGACATTTTTTATCTCTTGCAAAATTGAAACAATTTTATCGTAATTTTCTTCGGTAACCAATCTTCCTCTAAATTCGGACGCTCCTCTTAATCCTCTTATATAGTACGGATAAAATTTTCTGAAGAATTTTATACCGTTTAATTCTCCACGAAAAGCAATTTCCATATCAAGATGTTCTTTTAAAACAGTTAATTTTTCTTCAATGGATTTTTCTTCCGGTTTTTTTCCAAATTTAAAGTAATCGTCAATTTGTGCGGGTAACCAAGGATTGCCCAAAAGTCCTCTGCCAACAGCAAGACCATCTGCTAAAGATTCATTCATTGCTTGTTCTGCGGTTTCAACGGAAATAATATCCCCGTTGATAAAATATGGAATATCAATTTCTCCTCGTAATGCGGAAACTTTTTTCCAATCTGCATTCCCTGAATACATCTGAACTCTTGTTCTTGCGTGAATGCAAATTGCAGAAGCTCCTGCTTCTTGCATTTTAACGGCAAAATTTACAAAATTTATGCAATTCTGATTAATTCCGAGTCTGAATTTACAGGTTACAGGTAAGTCAACAACTTCTTTTACTGCTCTAATAAGACTTGCAGCAACATCAGGCGATTTCATTAAAGCGCAACCGTCCGTCGCTTTCATAACTTTATTAACCGGACACCCCATGTTAATATCTATTATTGTAGCCTTGCTTGCTAATATTTGAGCTGATTTTGCAACGAGTAACGGTTTATGACCTGAAATTTGAAACGCAACAGGAGTTTCATCTTCATCTGTTTTTACTATATGGCAATCTTCTCGTTGTACAAGTGCTTCCGAACTAATCATTTCTGTAGTTAACAGACAATCTTTAGAATATTTACGAATTAATTTTCGCAGAACATAATCCGTTATGCCTGCCATCGGTGCAGATATAACTTTTGAATTGATTTTTATGTTTGCTATCGAAATACTATTTTGATTGTTGTATTCTTTGTCTTGCGTATTTTGTATAATCATCGACACCTTTTGATAATTCTAAGAATTTTTTATAATTTTGTACTGCTCTGGTAAAATTGCCTAAACTATCATAATCTACACCTAATGAATAATATACTAAGGCTATTGTTGAATCTTTTGCAATAACTGATTCATAATCCGCAACAGCTTTTTGATAATTTCCCAATGCATCATAAACCATTGCTCTATAGTAATGAGGCATATAACCGCCAACTTTTTTATTAATAAGCGCTGTTAAAATAGCCTCTGCGGACTTGTAATCTTTTTCTTCATATTTTTGTATTGCTTTATTTAATTCTGCTTCAGTGTTTTGTGCAGAGATATAATTTTGCAACTCTTTGAATTTAGCAGAATTTTTATTTTGTATAAGATTTAAATACTTTTGAGCCTCTGTTAAATTATCTAACTGTATATAAATACCTGAAACAGTAATCAAAACCGCTTCATCATTAGGTTTTTTCTCCAGAGCTTTTTTGTAATATTCCAATGCGTTTTGGTAGTCTTTTTGCATTTGATAAACACTTGCGATACCAACATAACTGTCATAGCCTTGTGGTGTGATTTGTTGATATTTTTCAATTGCCGCAGCATAATCACCTTTATTTGCAAATTCTGCCGCCATATCGTATATTGAGCCTGTATATCTTGCTTTTATTGAGTTATAAAGTTGTTGAACTTGTGTATCATTTGGAAATTTTTGTTTTGCTGCCTCTGCTATAGCAAGGGCTTCAGGATATCTTTCCTGTCCGTTATAAATTTGTCCTAAATTTAAGTATAAAGATACATCATTTGAATTTGAATTTATTGCAAGTTTATAAAACTTAATCGCTTTTTCAATATTTTTGTTCTTATGTGCGGTATATGCGGCTTGAGCATAAAATTCCGGTGAAAGTTCAATTCCTTCCGATTGAATTGTTGAAATTGCATCTTCTGTCGGCATATTCTTTGAATAAATATCTGCAAGCCCAAACTGTGCTTCTGAATTGCTTTTATCATATTTTAAAACATTTTTGTACTCTTCTGTTGCATTTTCCCACATGCTGAGCGCTTGATAACATTTTGCCTTTTGCAAACGTGCTTTAACATTCTTCGGGTCTATCAAAAGTGCTTTGTTTGCAGATTCAACTGATTCTTTATATTTTTTATTATCATAATACAAAACTGATGCATTGACTTTTGATGTAAGTAATGCAGGATTTAATTTATCAGCTTTTGCATATTCAGCAAGTGCATTTTCTGCATATCCTCGTTTTTGGTATATTACTCCTAAATTACAGTGTGCTTCTGCATCGGCAGGGTTTTTTTCTACCCTTTGACGACAAATTTTTTCAAGAGAATTTAATATTTCTTCTTTTTCGTTTGAATTTTGTAATGCATAATTATAATGTTCTGCTGCAAGCGCATATTGCCCTGAATCTTCATATGCACGAGCGATTTTTAGTCTTAAATCCGTATTGTCAGGAGCCGCATTCATCGCTGTTTCATAATATTTTACGGAATCTTGCGGTTTCCCTAAAATTTTTATAATATCTCCAAGTCCTATGTTTGCTGCTACTGCATTTTTAGGGTCACCTTTTGCTCTATAAAAATCATACCCTGCTGCTGCAAATTCACCTTGTATCCGTAAATTTTTAGCAGTCTTAATAAGACCATTTGCTGTAATATCTGCCTTTAAGGCATTCTCAAGAGAATTGAGATTTGTAACTGCTGCTGTATAGGCATCTGAATACTTGCTTCTTGATGATTCATCAAAACATACAAAATAAAACAGTGCCGATTTCAAGTCTGCAATCGCTTTTTGTGGCATATTTGCGGTATCATTATAATATTTTGCTCTTGATATATATGAATTAATTATTCCTATTTCTGATGAAGAATCAAGCGGATTTTCACGAAGAGCCTTCCTGAATGATTTTATTGCACTTGTATATTGACCGCCTTTATAAAAACTTTGTCCCTGTGTAAAATAATAACTTGGAGCGGTATCATTATAAACCTCTGCATTGGAAGGATTTATCGTTATCATCATCGCTACGAGTGCGATTGTTAATATTCTGCTTTTTTTCATCATTTTTTTCCGTTCTAACTATAAATCTATTTTAGCGTATTTTATCAAAAATTCTACACTCCTGTCGGGGAATACGCTCAAACTGCGTATTTAGAGAATTGTAACAAATATAAATTTCTCTTAACTTTTAACTGATTAAAATTAATTTTCTGTAAGTTCCCATCGTTCCAAAATTTCAGAAGAAATATATTCCGTAAATCGTGATGGTTTTGAAAGTATCATTCCTGTCGCTCTATCAAACATATCAATCGGATAACTTACGTAAAGATACGTCTTTGCTCGTGTTACTGCGACATAGAACAACCTCAATTCTTCGTCAAGTTCTTCCGTAGAATTGAAAGAATACATTGACGGGAAACGACCGTCAACAGCCCCTATTACAAAGACTGCTTTGTATTCGGTACCTTTTGCTCCATGTATCGTCGATAATGTAAGACATTCATCTTTGACGGCGCCTTCTTCCGCATCGGTTATTGATGCTTCCGGCGGTTCAAGTGCCATATCCGTCAAAAAATCTTCCATTTTTAAATACTTTGAAGAAAGATATAAAATATGGTCAAAATCCTTAAGCCGTTTGCTTGCATCGTCATAATGCTCTATTAAAATTGACTCATAATATTCTAAAACTTTTTCTGTCACTGCTCTAGGGTCGGCAATTTGATTTCTTGCTTCTGATAAAAATGTCAGTAAATTACTTAAATCAGTGCGTTGAGCAGGCTTTACAGGAAGCATTTCTGCCGTTGCTTTTGTGCCTTGAATTGTTAATACAGGCAACAATTTGTTAATTGTCGAAGTTCCTATGCCTTTTTGTAAAAGCAAAATTCTGTTTAAAGAAATTTCATCATAAGGGTTTAAAATCACTCGTAAATAAGCCGTAATATCCTTGACATGGGCGGTTTCGGTAAATTTTAAACCTCCGATTTTGCGATAAGGAATTTTTTGTTTAACCAGTTGTGTTTCAACATCAAACATCAAAGATGCACTTCTCGACAAAACAGCAATGTCATCAAGCGACAGTCCGTCCTCGTTACAAAATTCCAAAATGCGCTGTACAACAAATTCTCCTTCTGCGTGAGTGTTTTCACAACGTATCATTGCAGGCTTTTCGGAATTTTGGATTGTTGAAAAAAGTTCCTTTGAATATTTTTCTTTTGCCTGTTTCAAAATTTCGTTTGCAAAATCCAAAATGTTTTGAGAACTTCTGTAATTTTGTTCAAGAGTGACTATTTTACAACCTTCATAAAGGTTTGGAAATTCTAAAATATTTTTAAAATTTGCGCCCCTAAAAGAATAAATACTTTGTGAATCATCGCCGACTGCCGTAACGTTGTTGTGCTCCGAGGCAATAAGTTGAACAATTTGTGCTTGAATACTATTTGTGTCTTGATATTCATCAATTAAAACATATTTGTATTTTTTACTGATTTGCTTTCTGATTTCCTCGTTTGAAAGCAAAAGAGCCTTCAAATAAAGCAAAAGGTCATCATAATCAAGTAACGAACGCTCTTTTTTGTAGTCGTTATAGGCATTTGCGATTTCTATTAACTTATCTGTACAATGTTCAAATTGCTTATATTCTTGTTTTACTATTTCTTCAATCGGTGTATCTTTGTTGATTGTTTTTGAGTATATGTCTAAGATTGTTGATTTTTTAGGAAATCGTTTTTCTTTCTTATCAATAATTTTTCCTCGAATGTGATTTATGACATCTTCTGCATCACTTCTGTCAATGACGGTAAAATTATTTTTTAAATCAGCAAAACGTGCGTATTTTCGCAAAATCATATTGCCAAAAGAATGAAAAGTTCCGCCTGTAATTTTTCCAAGCCCTGCACCTAAAATGTTTTCGGCACGAGAAATCATTTCTCTTGCCGCTCTGCGAGTAAATGTCAAAAGCAAAATATTTTCAGGGGATACACCGTCTTCTATTAACCTTGCAACTTTGTATGTCAAAGTTCTTGTTTTCCCTGAACCTGCTCCGGCAATAATCAGCAAAGGACCGTCTTTGTGCAAAACCGCCTCAAGTTGTGCTTGATTTAATTCGTTTTCATAATCGATTTTGTACGCTTTAGGTGTTGTTGAAATCTTTTTTAATGTATATTTTTTTGTAATTATATTTTCCATATCAAAATTATACACGGCTTTCTTGTAAAGGTGTGTAAAAACTACGCCTGTTGAGAATCGAACTCAAATCACGACCTTCGGAGAGTCGTATTCTATCCGTTGAACTACAAGCGCATTTTTTTAATGAAACCGATCCGTAAGCCGAGTTCTGTTTTAGATAATCATCTGTCTCGACCGTATGTTGCCATACGGCTCTAGCGTTCTGTCGAAAGACGGCGGGTCACCTTAACCTTTACACTGAACTTGCATTCTATCGGGGTTTACCGCAAGAATACCTCTCGATATTCCGAGTAGTCTTTTACACTACTGTTGCACCTGAACCCTTGCGGGTTGTTTACTTTTCTGTGGCACTTTCCACGCAGTCACCTGCTCCTGACGTTATCAGGCGATATGCCCTTGAATGCTCGGACTTTCCTCACACAGCATGTTCATCTGTGCGTAATTATCCAATCGGTTTCAACTCTATTATCTCATATCAAAAAACTTTCGCTACTCCTCTTTGTTAAATTATGTTACCTTTTTTTATAATTAAGCAATTTCTGTTTTCTTTTATCTTAAATAAAATGTAAGTGTAAGAATATGTGAGGTTTTTTATATGAACGTAAGTTTTGCTAATCCGTTGCCGACAACTAATTGTAAAATTCCTATGGCCGGAACACAAGAATTTAAAGATTGGAAAGCGCATAAACAAGTTGAGCAAGCGGATTCTTTCAACGGAAAAACTGTCGAAGATAAAACTCCATCGATTTTAAATAAAATTGTCAATGTTTTAAAAAACTTTGAAAATACATTTATTCTTTAAAAATTAAATTTCTTACATAATTGAGGAACTATTATCTCCCACGCTTTTTCGTTAGGGTGATGAGGGCTCCAATATTGGAATGTATCATATTTTATTTGATATTCTTCCTTATATAAAATATCTCCAACCAATTCTTTTGTAGATATGAATTTAACACCTTCTGCTGCCTGTTCGGGATAGCTGTTTTTATCTAACGGTATTAATGCCTCTTTTAATCCATAAATAGGTGAATCTTTTGATGTATTTGTAACATCATCATATAACAAAACAATAAACGTTGAATTTGGTAACGTTCTTTTTATTATTTCATTCATTTGAGATATTCTGTATTTAAGATGATTAAAACTCCATTCAAAATTTCTTGATTCTGCATATCGCTTTGAATAAAACATTCTTACCGTATAACTCATATTTAAATAATATTTTAGCCTGTCTTTAAAAGAATTATTTTTGTTCTTTTTACAGTTTTCAAAAGTGTAAAGTGAAATCATTCCTAAATCTAACATTCTATATACGTGATCATACATTAAGGTATAGATTACATATTCAAATTGGTTATCCTGCATTATATGATGTTTTTCCATATATGCAAGTGCTTTGATATAATTATTTGGACCAGCACCCATCTCTGCTACATTCCAAACTTTTCTATGCGTTTTTTTCTGTAACTGTGATGCGAAAGTTTTATTTATACTAATTCCATGTCCGTATGTGTATGAACAACCAATCGTTAATATCGGTTTCTTTCTTTTGTCATATGTTAATGTTTCATCATTTCTGTTCGGTAATATGATTTCAAAATCTAATATATCCGGTGCTCTTAGTCCATATAACTTATAATTTGTGCTCAATTCGGTTGTGAGAAGTGGCGTTTTCCCCCGTAAAAAACCATATAAAAAATTGTAGCTAACTATTTCCAGTATAAAAAATAAACAAAAACAAAAAATAAATACGAATGCTATTTTTTTCATAACTTTACTATAACACAACAGGCTTATATGACCAAATTTTAAATACTTAATTTTTTATCACAACGTAAATACTATACCTGCTAAAGAAAAGTGAAATATACAGATAAATATTATGTTTTACTGTTTAAAGATTAAATTTTTTACATAATTGTGGAACTATTATCTCCCACGCTTTTTCGTTAGGGTGATGGGGTCTCCAATATTGAAATATATCTTTTTCTAATTGGTATTCTTCCTTATATAAAACATCTCCTACTAATTCTTTTGTCGATATAAATTTAACACCTGCTGCTACCAGTTCGGGATAGCTGTTTTTATCTAACGGTATTAACGCCTCTTTAAATCCATAAATAGGTGAATCTTTTGATGTGTTTGTAACATCATCATATAACAAAACAATAAACGTTGAATTTGGTAATGTTCGTTTTATTATTTCATTTATTATAGACATTTTGTATTTTAAATACTCAAATCTCCATTCAAAAGTCCAGTTATTTGCATATCGTTTGGAATTAAGCATTTTTACCGTATAACTCTTATTTAAATAGTATTTTACTTTATCTTTTAAGGAATTGTTTTTCTTTTGCTTATAAATATATGAAAGATAATCAGATAATAATCCATAATCTGAAATCCTTTGAAAATGGTCATACATATAAGTATAAATTACATATTCAAATTGATTTTCTTGCAAAATATTATTTCTTTCCATATAAGCAAGATTTTTCATAACATCTTCCGTACCTGCACCAATTTCTGCAACATTCCAAACTTTTCGATTAGTTTTTTTCTGTAATTGTGATGCGAAGGTCTTACTTATGTCAATTTCCTGTCCGTATGTATATGAACAACCTACAGTAAGAATCGGTTTTTTACTGTTGTCAGAATTTAATGTTTCATCATTTCTGTTTGGTAATATGATATTAAAGTTTAGAATATTCGGCGGTGTAATTCTGTATATTTTATAATTAGATATGCGTTCGTTTGTTATATGAGGAGTTGCTTTTCGCAAAAATCCATACAAAAAATTGTAACTGATTATTTCCAGTATAAAAAACAAACAAAAACAAAATATCAAGGCAAATGTTATTTTCTTCATAACTTTACTATAACACAACAGGTAAATATGACCAACAAGTTTTTAATACTTAATTTTAGTGACATAATTTTAAAATTATTACACCTGAAAAAATCAAAAATACTCCGATAAATCTTGCAACGTTTACTGCGTCATGAAAAAGTGTAATGCCGACAAAAAATGTTCCAAGCATTCCTATTCCTGTCCATACTGCATATGCAGTGCCTATTGGAATTTCTTTCTGTGCAAGGTATAAAAAGTATCCGCTTAATGCCATTGCAACTATTGCAAATAACAACCAAAGTATCTTCGCTCCCGTAACAGATGCCATTTTCATTCCCAACGGCCAACCCATTTCAAAAAGCGCCGCTATTATCAAATAAAACCAGCTCATCTCTATTCCTTTTCAAGCCAAATAGTCTTGTCTTTGCCGTCTTTAAATATAATTCCTATTTCGTCAAAAGTATTTCTGATTTTATCCGCTAAATCCCAATTCTTTTCTGCTCTGGCATTTGCTCTTATTTCAATGATTTTATCAATTAATGCATATCCGCTTAGACTCTTATCTTCTACAAAATCAATTTTATCAGAAATTGTCTTAATCCTATTATTGAGTTCGTCTTCACTCATTTTTGATTTTTTACAAGTGAAACCTAAAACTCCCATAAGCATTTTTAACGTTCCTACATATTTTCCTGCCAAAACTTTATCATTTACGGCTTTTGCGGAATTTGATTTCGTCGCAAGGTCAAACAATACCGAAAGAGCAACCGAAGTGTTTAAGTCGTTATCCATTGCTGATTTGAATTTTTCAACTTCTTCCGATTTTTCGTCAGCAAAAATATTTTCTGCTCCTGCAAACGAAGATACTTCATCAAGAGCTGTTTGCAGACGCTTAAATCCTGTTTTTGCACTTAAAAGTGCTTCATCATTAAATTCAACAGGCATTCTATAGTGATTTGTTAATATGAAAAATCTTATTGTATCAGCGTCATAATTCTCTAGGAGGGCGTTAATCGTTACAAAATTCTTAAGCGATTTTGACATTTTTTCTTTATTAATTGTTACAAAACCATTGTGTAACCAGTATTTTACAAAATCTTTTCCGCTGGCTGCTTCTGATTGTGCAATTTCATTTTCGTGGTGTGGAAAAATTAAGTCCGCTCCGCCTGCGTGAATATCAATTTGTTCTCCTAAAAATTTCTTTGACATTGCGGAACATTCAATGTGCCAACCGGGACGCCCCAAACCCCAAGGTGATTTGTAACCGTCTTTTTCATCTTTTTTCCACAATGCAAAATCAAGTACATCTTCTTTTTTACTCGACGTTTCTACTCTTGCCCCTGCTTCGAGGTCGTCTATCGGTTGTTTGCTGAGCTTTCCGTAACCTGAAAACTTTTTAACTCTGAAATATACATCACCGTCCGCTTCATACGCATAACCTTTGGTAATTAAAAGTTTTATCAGCGCAATCATTTCCCCGATTGTTTTGGTTGCTCTGGGTTCAAAATCAGGTTGAAGATTATTTAAGGCTTTCATTGCATCTGCAAAAATTTGATAATATTTTGTTGAAATTGCTTCTGCTGTTGAATTTTCGTTGTGAGCTTTTGCCAATATTTTATCATCTACGTCTGTGACATTTCTGCAATATTTGACGTCATAACCTAAAAATTTTAAATATCTGTACAGAATATCCCACGTTATGTAACATCTTGCATGTCCAAGATGGGGATAATCGTAAACAGTCGGACCGCAAACATACATTGTTACGGTGTTACCGTTAATTGGGTTAAATTCTTCAAGTGTATTTGATAAAGTATTTTGTAATTTTAGCATTTTGACCTCACAATTTGCGTCAATTATAACACAAAACAAAACTTTATTTGTGTCTTAACAAGATTTTTAAAGAACAATCTTTTATTTATTATACTTTCCGCACGCTAGGTTTATCAGTTGTATAATTATTCCAAAACAACCTTTAAGTGAAATCTTCGTCGGAATTTTCCCGCTTTTGGGATAACATCTTTCTGTCGGTATTTCTGTAATTTTAAAATTATTTTTTGCCGCAAAAACTGACATATACCATAAAAATTCGTATGAAACAAAACAATCTCTTAAAATATCAGCTTTTATCAATAAATCTTTTGAATATGCTCTAAATGCAGATGCAATTTCCGTATAATGGTATTTTGAAAGTATATTTACAGAAGGAATTAAAATCAACTTCATTGCCAAAAGTCTAACAAAAGGGGTATTTTCGTGTTTTGCGCCTTCCATAAATCTTGAACCTTGAACAAAATCGTACCCTTCTTCTAACTTTTTTACAAACTCCTTTATAGAGTGCATGCTGTCTTTATTATTGCCGTCAACGGTAATTATTCCTTCATAATTTTGGTTTATAATTTCATTAATACCTGCTCGAAAGGCACTTCCTTGACGTCCTTCAAAAATTGTGATTTTTGCTCGAACTGAACATTCTTTTAAAAAGTCAGGCTCCAGCGATTTATCTGTTGAATTTGAATCTAAAATAAAAATATCCGCTATATTTTCAACAGAAAGTGATTTTATTTTTTTTAACTGCGTTTGTACTCTCTCTCCCTCATTCAAAGTCGGAATAAGAAGAGCATATTTGTTCTTCTTTTCAAAAAAATATTTACTTTCATATTTGGGAAGTTGTTGTTCCATTGCTATTCTTTCTTTTTCAATTTTATGTTGTTTTTATTATTTTGTAAAGTTTCCGTTTATTTTCTCAAAATGTGATAAAATATGAAAAGTATCGGGAGGCAAAATGACAAAGACTGCTTTAATAACAGGCGTTACAGGGCAAGATGGAAGTTATCTTGCGGAATTGTTGCTTGAAAAAGGTTATGTTGTTCACGGAATAAAACGAAAATCCTCAAGTTTTAATACAGAAAGGATTAATCATCTTTATCAGGATAGTCATCAAATACAATCGAAATTTAAATTACATTATGGTGATTTAACTGACGGAACGTCGTTGATAAGATTGATTCGAGAAACAAAACCTGATGAAATATATAATCTGGCGGCTCAAAGTCATGTCAGGGTTTCTTTTGATTCTCCTGAATATACGGCAGATGTTGATGCTCTCGGTAATTTGAGGATTTTAGAGGCAATAAGGCTTCTTGATATGAGTAATAAAATTAAATTTTATCAAGCGTCAACTTCCGAGCTATTCGGAAATTCTGATGAAAAACAACAGAATGAAAAAACTCCTTTTAGACCTCGTTCGCCTTATGCTTGTTCTAAACTCTTTGCTTATTGGAATACGGTAAATTATCGTGAAGCTTATGGTATATTTGCTGTTAACGGAATTTTGTTTAACCACGAAAGTCCTCGTCGAGGTGCAACTTTTGTTACAAAGAAAATAACAAGAGCGGCATCAAGAATAAAATACGGTCTTGACGAAATATTATACATCGGAAATCTTGACAGTAAAAGAGATTGGGGGCATTCTAAAGATTATGTCGAAGCAATGTGGTTAATGTTGCAAAACGAT
Source organism: uncultured Muribaculaceae bacterium (assembly GCA_964550875.1). Lineage (GTDB taxonomy): Bacteria > Cyanobacteriota > Vampirovibrionia > Gastranaerophilales > Gastranaerophilaceae > RUG841. The sequence continues at coordinate 26,775 of CAZKAS010000016.1, forward strand.
AAACCTAAGGATTATGTTATTGCAACCGGTAAAAGTCTTTCTATTCGTGAATTCTGTTTTGCAGCCTTTAAAAAAGTCGGTTTTGATATTGAATTTGTGGGATCAGGAATAGATGAAAAAGGTATTGATAAAAATACGGGAAAAGTTTTGATTGAAGTTGATCCGATTTATTTTAGACCAACAGATGTTAATTATCTTTGCGGTGATTCTTCTTTGGCAAGGAAAGAATTGGGTTGGAAACCAAAATATGATATTAATTCTTTAATTGATGAAATGGTTGAATATGATTTAAAACAGGCAAAAAAAGAAAAATTCTTAATTGATGGCGGATATAAAATTCCATCAGATGGTGAGGATTGATTATGCTGACAAAAGACAGTAAAATATATATTGCTGGACATAGAGGAATGGTCGGTTCTGCAATTTTGGGAAAATTACGGCAGGAAGGTTATTCAAACATCGTTTTCCGGTCTTCTAAGGAATTGGATTTAACAAGACAGTCGGAAACTGAAAATTTCTTTGAACAAGAACGTCCTGAATTTGTTGTTAATGCTGCTGCCAAAGTCGGTGGTATAGTTGCTAATAACAATTATCCTGCTGAATTTATTTACAAAAATCTAATGATTTCTACAAATTTAATTCATTCTTCTTTCATCTTTGGTGTAAAGAAATTAATTAATTTAGGTTCAAGTTGTATTTATCCTAAAAATGCTCAAAATCCGATTAAGGAAGAATATTTGTTGACATCGGAATTTGAAAAGACAAATGAAGCTTATGCCATTGCAAAAGTTGCGGCGTTAAAGACTTGTGCTTTTTATAATAAACAATACGGAACGAATTTCATATCTTTAATGCCTCCGAATTTGTACGGGGAAAATGATAATTTCAATATGGAAACTGCTCATTTGCTGCCTATGATTTTAAGACGTTTTCATCTTGCAAAACTCTTTGATAATGGTGATTTTGAGGCAATTAAAAAAGATTTAACAAAAAATCCGCTGGGTTGGGGATTAGATAAAAAAGTCGGGAAAACTTCAATCGAAGAAATTTTAAATAATATAGGAATTTCAAAAGGTAAAGTTACGGTTTGGGGTGACGGTTCCGTTTATAGGGAATTGATGTCTAGTAAAGATGTTGCAGATGCTTGCTTATTCTTTCTAAAAGAAATTAATGCCTGTGATATTGGCGATTTTGTGAACATCACCTCCGGTAAGGATATACGACTTGACGATGTCTTTCAAATTGTAAAAAATACGGTCGGATATGAAGGGGAAATTATTTATGATACGTCTAAACCTAATGGCGTTTTAAGGAAATTAACTGACGGCACTAAATTATTGTCCTTAGGTTGGAAACCAAAAATAGGGCTTAAACAGGGCGTAGAAGAATTTTATGATTATTATTTAAAAAGTACAAAGTAACTTTTTTCGTATAATTTATGTAAATTTATCTTGAATTGTTGAGGAGAAATTATGAAAAAAACGCTTATAATCATACCCACGTACAATGAATCAAAAAACATTGAAAAAATCGTAAATCAAATTTTTGAAAAATTTTGTTCGGAAAATATAAATATTTTGGTCGTTGATTCCTCTTCTACAGACGGTACAGCAGAAATAGTAATGGATATGCAAAAAAAATTCTCGAATTTATACTTAATTCAACAAAAACAAAAAGAAGGATTAGCTTCTGCATATATCGAAGGTATGAAATGGGCTCTAAATCAAAGTTACGATATTGTTATTCAAATGGACGCAGATTTTCAGCACCCGATTGAAGCTCTGCCTGATATGATAGAATCATGCAATGATTACGATTTGGTAATCGGTTCAAGATACGTAAACGGCGGAGCTTGGGCAGAGGATAAATGGTTCTCTCCTAAAAGTCGCATATCAAAACTTGGCAGTTTGTATTCAAGAATTGTTTTAAATTGTCCCATAAAAGATTTAACGGGCGGATATAATGCTTGGACGAAAAAAGCCTTATCACTCATAAATTTCGATGAAATATGTGCAAAAGGCTATATGTTTCAAATTGAAATGAAATATAAAACGTATAAAAACAATATGCGAATTTTGGAATATCCTATTAAATTTTTCCCCAGAAAAGAGGGAAAATCTAAGATGGACTTAAAAATTATTTTTGAAGCGTTATTTCAAATTTGGAAATTAAGAAATGTTTCATCTGGTTGTAGAGAATAATGAAACTATTAATGTTTAACTTTCTGAAAATTTCTATAAAAGGAAAAATATACACCGATGAATAATTTTAAAATTATGTTTGAAAAATTTATAAAATATCTTAACTCCTGTAGATTGCGGGATTTGACTGCTATTCGTAATTTTAAAAAACATTTTGAACATAATGCAGCTATTTATTCAAAAATATTTTTCATACTTGTAATTTTATTCTCCGTTTTTATTGTCGGATTTTGTATTCAATATACTGTGCAAGTCCGTAATTCTTTTGGTATACCTTATGGTAAGACGTTTTTAAATCCTGAACATGGAAGATACATTGCAAGTTTTTTGGTAAATTTATTTATTGAAAAAATTCCATATATTACTAAAATTCATTTCAATGATTTGCTTATATACTTGAATTTATTTGTTTTAACTCCAATTAACATAACTATTTTACTCTTGGTTACAACGAGTTTTTACTTTTTTCAAAATAAAAAGCAAAAATCTTTTGTTTTGTTTGCTTTGTCTTATTTTTTATTATTTCTGTTATTTTTTAATGTGAATATCGAAGGTTACAATTTCTGGGATTAGAGGAAACTGTTGAGAATTTTGAATATAATATGCCTCTAATCTTTTATTTATTATTTAGTTTGTCATTCGTTAAATATTTTATAAAAGCAAAAGTCCCAAACAAAAAGAAATTAATTTTGATAATCGTGTTGATTTTTTTAACCGGCATTTCCACAGAAACTCAAAATCTTTTTTTCCTAACATTTTGGGGTATGATAAATTTATATGCTATAGGCAATTGTTTATTAAATAAGTCAACAAAGAACGTAAAATTTTTAAAGTTTATCTCTCTTTTAGATTTAGTCTATGCATTGTCTTTACTTATTTATTTTTCTCACCCGGCGGATCATTCAATCGCTTTTTCTAATAATAACGATGGATTCTTTTACGTTTTTAAAAAAGGTTTTTTAAATTATGTAATCAAACCTTATCTCATTTTTCCGATTGTTTCTATTTTTTCTTGCATTTTAATATTTATAACGAAAAATCGCTATATTAAAATTGACAAAAAGATAATTGTATATTCTTTGCTTAATTTATTTTCTCTTTATTTTTTCTTTTTCGTGGGTAATTATTTGTTGATGTCTGTATGGAGCAGTTCAGAAAGATATGACTTATTTCATGATAAATTTCTATTTGTATTTTTAATTATCTTGATTTTTAATGTTGCTTTAACATTGGGATATTTAATAGATACCCGATTAAAAAATAAAAAATCACTCCTTATAAAAAGTTTGATTTTATTGTCAATATTCATTTTCGTTAAAGATATTCATCCGAAAAAGTATTTTGAAACGTTGAACATAAAAAGAACTTTCTTGTATGAACAAAGGCTGATGTATTATCAATTAGCAAAAACTATATTAAACCAAAAATCCAAATCAAACATTATTCTTCCTGACGATATTGCTAATTGCAAATATTTCGACATATCTATACAAGCTTTACTTGTAAATTTGTTTTATATTACAGGTGAATCAAATAATAATAAAGTTATTATTTATTCTCAAACTGCAAATTTTTCGGATTTATCGGAAGAGGAAAAGAAAAAATTAAGGTTTTCCGACATTGTATGTCCTGAAAATCCTTCAAATAATGTTATATTTCAAAAGTAAGTTTGTAGTGAAAAATTTTTGCTCAAAATAAAGTTTTATCTTTTCAAGAAAATGTTTCCGTGAGAAATGTGAATATATATCTTTTTAGTATTTATTTCATTATGTTGTTTGAGTTTAAGATTTTGATGAGAATTAATAAATGTTTGAATACTTTTATACTGCCAACTTTGTATTTTATAATATAACGGAATATACTAAACATTTTTTCTCTATCCTTTAATTTGCAGGTTGTTTTCTGTTGCAAGAAAAAACTCGAATGAGTTAGATATTGTTGTCCAATTGTTTCTTGAATATTAATGCAAAAAAAAAGCCCTCGAATGAGGGCTGTACTTTAATTAGAGAGAGATAGAGAGA
>CAZKAS010000017.1:0-18209 GCA_964550875.1 uncultured Muribaculaceae bacterium
AACGAGTTTAGAAATGACGTTTTAAGTTAATCTAAACTCGTTTTTTATTGGATTAAGTAGAATATGCAATTTATAATTTGTATGAATAAAAAACAATAAAAAAGAGTAAAAAAAAGAGACTTTTGCAAGTCCCCCGAAAGCTGTTATGCTTCCTCGTGTGTAAGTGAAAGGTTTAGTGTGTATGGTAAGTGTGTGTGAATAAAATTTTTTCTAAAAATTAATCTCTCTCAATTTAATCTCTCTATATATATAAAGTATATAAAAGTATGTCAAATTTCAACAAAATTTTATATTTTTTTAGTTGATTTTGAAAAGCCTTTAAATAAAGGCATTTTGAGCAAAAATTCGTATTTACAAAAATTAATATTTGCTCTAAAATAACAGTAAATTTAAAAAAACAATCAAAAAGCAACAAAAATTCTGTAATATTTCTTAATAAAGTTGTATATGAATTAGCAAAATATTTAGATTACGAAAAATTACGAAATTTTATTTTCTGAAAATAGTGTTTATAATCAAGAAAAGGGTGTTTCAATGATAATTTTTGGACAAGAGATTACGGCAGAAAATATAAAAATTCTTATCAGAAGAATGATATTTTTGACGGTAGGGGCATTTATTGCAGCATTTGCACTTGAATGTTTATTAATACCGAATAAGATAGTTGACGGAGGCGTTATTGGTATTTCAATGATGGCGTCATATAAGACCGGATTGCCGTTAGGATATATTATAGTTGCGTTAAATTTCCCTTTTATTTTAATGGCATTGAAGCGTTTAGGAAAAATGTTTGTTTTTCTTACATTTTTTGCAACGATTATGTTGGCGGTTGCGACGGAGGTTGTTCCGATATGTTTGCAGAATCGAGAGTTGCATAATCCGTTTTTAGCGTGTATTTTTGGGGGAATAGCGCTTGGAGTTGGTGTCGGAACGATTTTAAGGAGTCATGGTTCTACAGACGGAACGGAGATGGTAGCGGTTTCTTTTGCGAGGAAGACACCTTTTTCTGTCGGTGAAATAATAATGTTTTTTAATTTATTTATTTTTGGAGCGGCAGGTTTTGTATATGACAATCCCGAAAGTGCTTTATATTCAATAGTTACATATTATATTACGTTTAAAGTTATTGATATGGTGCTTGAAGGTTTGAATGAATCGAAGTCAATTTTTATAATTTCCGATGAGTGGGAAAAGGTCGGAACAAGAATTATGACAATGATGGATACGAGTGTTACGTATATTGATGCAGAGGGTGGATATTCAGGTCGTAAGAAAAGAATTGTATATTGTGTAATTTCTAGGCTTGAAATTGCAAAAATAAAATCTTTGACGAAAGAAATAGACCCAAAAGCGTTTATAGCCATTGAAAATGTTCATGAAGTTGAAGGTGTTCGAGTAAAGAAAAAACATTTTTAGTTAATAGCGATGAAAAGCAGGTGCAATCAGTATTTTAAGATTTTTTAAAAGAAGGTATTTTTGTGTTTTCTTGATTTAAAGATACCTTTGTTGTTAAATTAAGGAAAAAAGCATAATTAAGGTGAAAAAACTATGGCAATAACATCAATGAAATCAGATTTTTGCGGTGAATTAAGAGCAAGTGATATAGGAAGAAAAGTTACGCTTTCCGGTTGGGTTGCAACGGTAAGGGATTTAGGCGGAATTATTTTTGTTGAATTGCGTGACAGAAGCGGATTTTTTCAATTTGTAGCAGACCCTGAAAAAAATCCTGCCGTATATCAAACGATTAAAAGTTTAAAAGATGAATATGTAGTACAAGTAACGGGTGACGTTTCAAAAAGACCTGATGAAACGTACAATCCGAATCTTGCGACGGGAGAAGTTGAAATGTATCCTGAAGCGATTGAAATTTTGTCAAAATCGGAAACATTGCCGTTCCCGTTAGATGATGAAAATGTCGGAGAAGATGTTCGTTTGAAGTACAGATATTTGGATTTACGTCGTGAATCAATGCGTGATAAGTTGATTTTGCGTCATAAAGTAGTTACGGCAATAAGAAATTATCTCAACAATCAGAATTTTACGGAAGTTGAAACACCTGTTTTGATTAATACGACACCGGAAGGAGCAAGGGATTATCTTGTTCCCTCGAGAGTTCACGAAGGTAAGTGCTATGCACTTCCGCAATCGCCTCAAATTTTCAAACAATTATTGATGGTTGGCGGTTTGGAACGGTATTATCAAATTGCAAAATGTTTCCGTGACGAAGATTTGAGAGCAGACAGACAGCCTGAATTTACGCAAGTTGATATAGAAATGTCATTTGTTGAGCAGGAAGATGTCATTAATCTTGTTGAAGGCTTGGTAAAAGATGCTTTTGATGTTATTGATGTTAAACTTCCCGAAAAATTCCCGAGAATGACTTGGCAGGAAGCAATGGACAAATACGGCAGTGACAAGCCTGATACACGTTTTGGCTTAGAGTTGTTTGATTTGGGAGATATTCTTGCAGAGTCGGATTTTGAGGCTATGAAAGAAGTTTTGAATAACGGAGGAATTATTAGGGGTATTACAATTCCTGATGCTTCTACTTATTCAAGAAAAGAAATAGATGATTTAAGACCATTGGTTCTTTCATACGGTGCAAAAGGACTTGCAAACATTATCTTTAACGCTGACGGAACGGCGAAATCTCCTGTTTTGAAGTTCTTAAAAGAAGGTCAATTGGAACAAATTAAAGAACGAGCAAAGGCAAAAGACGGTGATGTAGTGTTCTTTGTAGCTGATAAACCTAAAGTAACATACGATGCAATGGGAAGATTCAGATTGCACTTCGGAAAGAAATTGAATTTGATAAATCCTGATGCTCACGCTGTTTTGTGGGTTGTAGATTTCCCGATGTTTGAATACAGCGAAGAAGAGGGACGGTATATGTCAATGCACCACCCATTTACGATGCCAAATCCGGAAGATTTAGATAAAATGGAAACGGATAAAGCGCATTGTCGTTCAATTGCTTATGATATTGTATATAATGGAACGGAACTTGGTGGCGGTAGTGTAAGAATACACCGTGGCGATATTCAGGAACGAGTATTTAAGGCATTGGGCTTGAGTGAAGAAGATATCCAAAAGAAATTTGGTTTCCTCGTAACAGCGTTCAAATACGGAACACCTCCTCATGCAGGATTGGCAATTGGTTTGGATAGATTAATTGCACTTATGGCAAAGACTGATTCAATCCGTGACGTAATTGCCTTCCCGAAAAATTCAGGTGCAAAATGCTTGATGACAGATGCTCCTGCGGAAGTTACGGAAGAGCAATTAAGAGAATTGCACTTAAAATCGACAGCAAGACTTCACAAATAAAAAAACAAAGGAAATGGCTAATTTAGGCGAACAGTGGACAGAAGTCCTTAAAATATTGAAAGAAGAAATCCCAAGCGAATCTTACAACGCTTGGGTTCTTCCGCTTGTACCGTCAGAACTTGTTGACGGAAAAATTACATTACTTTCTCCTCACGGATTTACTTCTTTAACACTTAAAAAGTCTTATGGAAACACAATTTCGAGGGCATTGTCGGAAGTTTTCGGCGAACAACTTAATTTTGAAATTTTGCAAGATGAAAAGCTTGCAGAACTTTACGAAAAGGAGCAGAAGAAGAGCAAGAAAACAGAGCGTTTGCAGACGGAAAATCAGTTTAAAGAGAGTAAATATGACGGATTGAAGCAAATGCTTTCTGATTGTCATTTGAATACGAAGTACAAATTTGATAATTTTGTTGTAGGCGGAGCAAATAAATTTGCATATGGAGTTTCAAAGGGTATTGCAGAGGGCAAGTCTTTGGGAAATCCGTTGTTTATATACGGCGGTTCAGGCTTAGGAAAAACACACCTTTTGCACGCAATCGGTTATTATTCAATGACAAAGCGTAACAAGAGGGTTAAATATGTTACGGCGGAAGAATTTTTGAATGATTTGCTGGAACATCTTTATCTTGGCGGAGAAAAGGATACTTTCAAAAAAGGTGCCGAAAAGAATAAGAAGATGATAAAATTCCGTCAAAAATATCGTGATATTGATTTTTTGTTGATTGACGACATTCAATTTATTGCAGGTAAAGAACGGACGGAAGAAGAGATGTTCAATACGTTCAATACGTTGTATGGAGCAGGAAAACAGATAGTTATTACGAGTGACAGACCGCCTGCTGAAATTGACCATTTGTCAGACAGGTTAAAAACGAGATTTGAAGGCGGATTGCTTGTAGATATAGGTATTCCCGATTTAGAAACAAGAATGGCGATTGTAAAGCAGCTTGTTAACGCTGATGGTGCAATACAGTTGAGTTTAGAGGTTATTGAGTTTCTTGCAAGAGTTTATAAAAACAATATTCGAGAACTCGAAAAAGGATTTAATAATGTAAGTGCATATTGTACTATTTTTGGGGAAGAACCGACTTTGGACATTGTTAAGAAAGCGATAAATTATCAGGAAGTGCAGAAACAAATTACCGCCGATGTAATTATTTCTGAAGTAGCAAAATTTTATGGTTTAAAGCCGGAAGATTTAAAGGGTTCTTCAAGGACGGGAAATATTCGTGATGCCAGAAAAATAGCCGTTTACATAATAAGAGAGTTAACCGGAAACAGTTGGCAATCAATCGGAGATTATCTCGGAGGCAGAAAATATACGACAATGATGGTTTTGCATAAAGGTGTTGAAGAAGAAAAGCGAATAAATGCAAAACTTTGTGACGAAATCAACACATTATTTAACATAATTAACCAATTATAAAGAATATGGTAAAATTTCCATAGTGTCGTATTTGCGACAGGGGGATTTTATGCGATTTACCATAGAAGAATTAATAGAAGCAACAGGAGCAAAGTTAATCATTGCAAATGAAGATGATGATGACTTTGAAATTTCAACCGATACAAGAGCAATCGGTTCGGGCATGTTGTATTTGCCGTTAAAAGGAGAAAAATTTAACGGATTTGATTTTATCCAAAATGCACTTGATGCAGGAGCATCTGGGTTTTTTACGGAAAATTTAGACGATGTTAATCCTGATGCGGATATAATTTTGCAGGTGCAAGATACAAAAGAAGCATATTTGAAAATAGCGGAATTTTATAGGGATAAGGTTAATCCGAAGGTTATAATGATAACGGGTAGCAGCGGTAAAACGACCGTTAAGGAAATGATGTCGGCTGTTATGTCTGTCAAGTTTGAAACGCATAAGACTAAACTCAATCATAACAATGAAATCGGGCTTTGCCAGACATTTTTGTCAATGCCTGAAAATACGGAAGTTTTGATTGCGGAAGGCGGAATGAGGGGATTGGGAGAAATCGAGTTGCTTTCTAAATATACAAAACCTGACAGAGCAGTCATTACGAACGTAGGGACGGCTCATATCGGAAGGTTGGGCTCTGTTGAAAATATAGCGAAGGCAAAATGTGAAATTGTAAAATATTTGCAGAAAGACGGACTTTTTATTGCTCCGGATAATGCTTTAATTAGGCAGTTTAATACTTTCAGCGGGAAATCGAATTATGTTGATTTTTCCAAAATAGAAATTGTAAAGGCAGATATAACAGGTACTGAATTTATTTATGGAGAAAATAAATATTTTTTACCGCAAGAGGGAGAACATAATGTTCAAAACGCTTGTCTTGTAATAGAAGCAGCACTTTCTTTCGGAATGACACCTGATGAAATAGCAGAAGGTTTGAAGAAATTTAAATCAATTGATAAACGTTGGGAATTGCAAAAAATAGGCAATTTAAACATAATAAATGATTGTTATAATGCAAATCCTGATTCGGTAAAAGCAGCAATAAAGACCTTTTTGAGCCTTTATGAAGGTAAGAAGGTTTTGGTTTTGGGTGATATGGGTGAACTTGGCGAAGATGAGGTTAAATATCATGTTGAAATCGGAGAATTTTTAAATGGTTTTGATTTTGACGGGTTGTTGACTTTGGGAGAATTGGCATCGAATATTAGTCCAAAAAAGAGTGGTTGCGTACATTTTCAAGATAAAAAATCAGTTGCGCAATACATACATAGAAAATTCAAAGATGGTGCAAACATATTGTTAAAAGCATCAAGAAGCATGAAATTTGAAGAAATCATTGAGGAGATAAAAAAATGTCGTTAATAATGGTAGCGGCTCTCGTATCAGTAGTATTGTCACTTCTTTCGGGAGTAGTATATATAGATTTTTTGAAGAAAAAAATGTTTGGGCAGTCGATTAGAGAATGTGCTCCGGAATCGCACGCAAAAAAGAGCGGAACACCGACTACAGGTGGAGTTTTCATTGTTGGTTCCGCACTTGTAGGAGCAATAATAGCACTTGTAATGGCGCAAAAGCTCACGACACCTGCTTGTTTGTTATTGTTAACATTTGTTTTTTATATGTTTGCAGGTTTAATGGACGATATGATAAAAATCAGAGGACATCACAACGAGGGTTTAACACCACGCAGGAAGTTGTTTTTACAAATAGCGATAGCGCTTTTACCTGCGTTGTATATGACGGTAACAGGCGGAACGACGGTGTCTTTCGGTTCAATCGGAATTAATCTTGGCTGGTTGTATCCGATATTTGCTATTTTTATAATGGTAGGAGTTTCAAATGCGGTTAATTTAACTGACGGTTTGGACGGTTTGGCTGCGTCGAATATGGTTGTTTCCCTGATTGCCTGTGTAATTATTTCGGTTATTTCAGGAAACACTGAAATAGCAATCGTTTCTGCGGCAATTGCCGGTGCAGTACTTGGATTTTTGTATTTTAATAAATTTCCTGCAAAAGTTTTTATGGGAGATACAGGTTCGCTTGCACTTGGTGGAGTTCTCGGAGCAATTGCGGTTATGGGAAAATTTGAACTTTGGCTAATTCCGATAGGAATTATTTATATGGGAGAAACATTGTCAGTAATGATTCAAGTTGCAAGTTTCAAGTTGACAGGAAACAGAATTTTTAGAATGACACCGATTCATCATCATTTTGAACTTGGCGGTTGGAAGGAAACAAAGGTTGTTGCGGTATTTACGGCAGTGACAACGATATTTTCGGCTTTGGCGGTAATTCTTTATCGCTTGTTATATTGAGGTAAATTATGAAAAGAAAATGGTTTGATAAAAAAGTTTTAATATGCGGACTTTCAAAAAGCGGTACGGCAGCAGCGGAATATCTTGCTTCTAGAGGAGCAGATTGTTATTTGACAGAATTTAAAGCGGCAGAGGAAAAAGATAAGGAACTTATTGAAAGTCTTGAAAAGCAAGGTATTAAGGTTGAAACAGGCGAACATAGCGATGAATTTATGGACGGTGCTTATGTTGCGATTATGAGTCCCGGAATTTCTCCTAAGAAGGATATTTATAAGCGTTTAAAAGAGCGTAAAATTCCTTATATGAGTGAGGTGGAACTTGCGTTTGATGAAACAGATTCAACATTTATTGCAATAACGGGAACGAATGGTAAAACGACTACAACATCTTTGACATCACATCTTTTGTCGGGTGATTTTGATGCTCCGTATTGTGGAAATATTGGTGTTCCGCCGACAAGATTGCTTGATAAGAAACATGATTATCTGGTTTGTGAAATGAGTTCGTATCAGTGTGAATTATCACCGACAATTCAACCTTTTATAGCGTGTTTTTTGAATTGGACGGAAAATCATATTGATTGGCATAACGGATTGGAAAATTATTTTAAGGCAAAGGCAAAATTGTTTTCTTCAGAAAAAGCGCCCACTTTTGCGATTTTTAACGGTATTGACCCGAAAGTTTCGGAATTTGCGGATAAATATCCTTATGAAAAATTTGTTTTTGGAAAAGAATGCGATAAAAATTGTTGTTTCGTAAAAGATGATAAAGTTATGTTCAAACGCAGACGAGAAGAGGAAGAGATTATTTCAATTGATGAAATACCTCTTGTTGGAGAGCATAACGTACAAAATGTAATGGTAGCGGTCATTGTTGCGAAGTTATGCGGAGTTTCAAATGAAACGATAAAGGAAAGGATTAAAACTTTTAAAGCAGTAGAACATAGAATTGAGTATGTTGGAACAGATGGAAAACATAAATTTTATAATGATTCAAAATCCACGACAACAGAGGCTACAATTGTTGCGTTGAAGGCGTTTCCCAATAAAGAAGTAACTCTTATTATGGGAGGTCGTGATAAGATGACGGATTTAAACGGACTTTGCGAAAAGACGAAAGAAAGTGTTAAAAATGTTATATTAATTGGAGAAGCGACTGAAAGATTTAAAGAGGCACTTGTTTCACATGGATATGAAAACATATATGAGTCGAAAACTTTTGAGGGAGCGATTGATAAGTCAATTGAATATGAGAATGAGATAGTCTTATTCTCGCCTGCTTGTGCAAGTTTTGACATGTTTAATAATTTTGAACACAGAGGAGAAGAATTTAAGAAATATGTCGGCACAAAGATATAAAGTACAAGGACAGGTATCGTCAACAGGATATATATTGTCACCACCTGATAAGGGGTTGATGATAATAACAGGATTTTTGGCATTATTTGGAATAATGATGATTTTATCGGCAGGTGCGTCAAAGTGTGTAGCACTTGGTACAAATCCCGGAAGTTTTGCTATAAAACAGTTATTTTGCTTTTTTATAGGTTTTTGGGGAATGTGTAAATTATCAAAATTCAATTATAAAAAGCTGGAAAATGTTGCAGTAAAATTTGCGTGGATTGTTGTTGTATTACTTTTGTTAATTGATTTTACTCCACTGGGAGTTACTGTTAACGGTGCAAAAAGGTGGCTTGCATTAGGTCCGTTGCAATTTCAACCGTCAGAAATTGCAAAATTAGCGGTATCAATGCTTCTTGCTTGTGCATTTAAGAATGATTCAAATATTTTTGATACGGAAAAATGGAAAAAGTATTTTTCGCCAATAGGAATAATTGCATTTTTGACAATTATTCAGCCTAATTTAAGTATGGTAATAATTTTCGGGATAATTTGTCTGACATGTTATCTTGTTTCGGGCGGACCTGCTCAGTTAATCGGAATGATGATACTTGGCGGAGGTTTTGTACTGTCTTTAATTATCAAACCGTATCAATTAAGTCGTATTAAGGTTTGGTTAAATCCTGAAGCTGATCCATACGGAGCGGGATATAATATTATTCAGTCGTTGCTTGCGTTTGTATCGGGAGGATTTTTTGGTGTAGGATTTGGTGGTTCAAGACAAAAATTGGAATGGCTTCCTGAAGCGCATACAGACTTTATTTTTGCGGTAATTGGCGAAGAATGGGGCTGGCTTGGTTGTCTTGCTATAATTTGGTTATTTTTATGGTTTATTTATAGGGGATTAAGAATTGCCGTTAATTGTAAAGATATGTTTGGCAAAATTTTAGCGACCGGAATAACGGTATCTATTGGAAGTCAAGCGTTTATTAATATGTCGGTAGCAAGTTCGTTTATTCCCGCAACAGGAGTTCCAATGCCGTTTATCAGTTATGGAGGAACTTCTTTAATTATTACAATGTGTATGATAGGTGTACTTTTAAATATTTCAAAAATTAGAATTTCGAGGTCAAAAGATGCATAATAAATCAAGAGTGTATTTTATTTCCGGAGGTGGAACGGGAGGGCATATTTATCCTGCAATGTCGGTATTACAGGAACTTTTAAAGAGAAAAGATACAGGTAAAATTTATTATATTGGAAATCCGCAAAACATGGAATATGAAATAGCACAAAAAGTTCCAAATATTGAATTTTTGCCTGTTTCAGTGGTAGGAATGCCGAGAAAATTAAGTTTTGAAATTATAAAGTTTTTATTTTTGCTTATTATTGCGGTAATAAAGTCAATTTTTTATATTATAAAATACAAACCTGATGCCGTATTTACGACAGGAGGTTATGTTTCTGCGCCAATTGCATTGGTGGCGCCATTTATGGGAATTCCGTTGATGATACATGATTGTGATGCAGTTCCGGGGCTTGTATCGAGATTGGTTGCGCCACGAGCAAAAGTTGTTTCGGTTGCTTTTGAAAGTTCGCAGAATTATTTAAAAAATAAGAATATAATTTGTACCGGAAATCCTGTCAGAAGTGAATTTTTGACGGTAACAAAGGAGCAAGCAAGAGAAAAATTAGGATTAAGGAATAAAATGACAGTTTTATTAACAGGGGGTTCACAGGGAGCAAAAACGCTTAATGAAACTGCGATTAAGGCTGTTCAAGCAATGGTTGAAGAATATGATATTCAATTTGTAATACAGACCGGAAAAAAGAAGTATGATGAATTTATAAAGGAAATAAAGAGTTATTTTCCTAATTATTATCAGAATACAAATCTGGTAATTCGCCCATATTTTGATGAAATGTATTATGCTCTAAAAGCGGCGGACATTGTAATATCCAGAGCAGGTTCGTTGAGTTTGTCGGAGTTGACGTTATGTGGTGCGGCGTGTATTTTGGTTCCTTATCCTTATGCAGCGGCGGATCATCAGCGTAAAAATGCTAAGGAAGCAGAAAAAATGGGATTTGCTTTTTATTGTGAAGATAAGGATTTCAGACGTGAAAAAATGCTTGAACTTGTAAAATCTTTAATAAATAATCCTGATTATCTTAAGAAGATGTCAAAAGCTGCTTTTATAAATTCCAGACCGCAAGCAAAGGAAGAAATTATAAATAATTTAATCTCAATAATGAAATAATGATGACATATTTAAAGACAGAAAAATATTTGCATTCGAGTAAAAAATTTCGTATTCAGTTAGGATTGGAGAGAATTTCTTCAATCCTTGCCATATGTGGAAATCCGCAGGATAAATTGCAGGTAATTCATATAGCGGGAACAAACGGTAAGGGTTCGGTTTGTACATTGACTGCTGAAATTTTGCAGCAATCAGGATACAAGGTAGGTTTGTATACAAGTCCGCATATTTTTAAGTATAATGAGCGATTTAAGATAAATGGAAAAGATATTTCAGATGAAAGTTTGGGAAGATATGTTTCTTATGTAGAAGAAATTGCGAAAAGTCATGATGTAGATTTAACAGAGTTTGAAATACTTACTGTTATTGCATTCAAGTATTTCAGTGATGAAAAAGTTGATTTTGTGGTATTGGAAACAGGTTTGGGCGGTAGATTTGATGCTACGAATGTTGTGAAAAGCCCTTTATTAACTGCAATTACTTCAGTTTCCATTGATCATAAGGACAGATTGGGTGATACAACTGAAAAAATAGCATTTGAAAAAGCAGGAATTATAAAGAGAAATGTTGATTGCATTGTAAATAGTGACAATAAAGGATTAGAAACTATTTTACATGTTGCAAACGATAAGAATTCCAGAGTTATTTTTGCGGATAAAAAAATTGATATTTTATTTGAAAACTGTGTAAATTACGTTATTTTTGACGGAGAAAAACATGAATTTTCTCTTTGGGGTATTCATCAAAAGCAAAATTTATCTTTAGTCTTAAAAATTGTGGAAGAATTAATTAAAAAGGATATAAATATTTCTCATAAATCGATTGATAAAGCGTTAAAGTCAGTTTTTATTCCGGCAAGATTTCAATTTAAAAAAGGAGCAGATTTAATAGTTGACGGAGCTCATAATGCAGATGGGGCTTTATTGTTGAGAAAAAATTTAGATTTTTATTTTCCTAACAGACATCGAAAATGGATTTATGGTTGTTTGTCGACGAAAGAATATGACAAAGTAGTAAAAACTTTATTTAGAAGTGGAGATGAAGTTTTTTTATATCATTTTGATAATGTTTTATCTGTTACAGAGGAAGAAATTTACGGAAAAATTCCGTCATATTTGAATATTAGGTATAAAAAATTTGAAAAAACCGCAAATATATTAAAGAAAAGCAACAGCGAAAATCTTATTATAATTACAGGATCTTTTTATATGATAAGTGATTTGGTAAAAGCATTATAGCCCATTTGGACTATCTTGTAGGTCAATAAAATATAGCATTAAAAGGATTAAAATTCTGTTATAAATTTGAAACGGAGAAAGATATGAATGAAACTGTAACAGATAAGGTTCGTGTGGTAATAATTGAAGACTACAAGTTAACTCGAATAGGTTTGCGTTCAACATTGAACGAATTTGAGCATATTAATGTAATAGGAGAAGCAGAGGACGCTATTTCGGGATTAGAAATAATTTCAAGGGAAAAACCGAATGTTGTGTTGATGGATTTAGGACTTCCGGGAATGAATGGACTTGAAGCGACGCAAAGGGCTAAAGATGTTTCTCCGGATACAAAAGTAATTATTTTAACTTCTCATGAAAGAGGAGAAGAAGTAGTTGCGGCGTTGGGTTCAGGAGCTTGTGCATATTGTTTGAAAGATATTGATCCGACAGTTTTGTCGCAAGTTATTTTAAATGTATCAAAAGGAGCGTGTTGGATAGACGCTACTGTTGCGAAAGCAGCATTGGATTTATTTCCGAAACCCGAAAATATTTCAGAACTTCCAAGAGCAGATGTTTCTGATGCACGAGCTCAATTGACGGACAGAGAGTTAGAGGTCTTGAAACATCTTGTTCAAGGCAAAAGCAATACGGAGATTGCAAAAGAGCTCATAGTAAGTGTTCACACTGCAAAGGCTCATGTTTGCAGTATTTTGCAAAAATTATGTGTTGATGACAGAGTTCAAGCCGCAGTGAAAGCAATTAAAGAACATATAATATAGTTATTTCTTTCGGATTTTATAAAATTGAGAAAGAAGAGAGTGATAATGCTTGTTTGAAATATATTCGGATAAGCATTGTTGCTTATTAAAAAGACATTAAAAACCCCGAAAATTATTCTTTTCGGGGAAATATTTTTTGAGTATTATCAGTAATTATTGTTGTTCAGGAAATATTGGCATCATTGGTGGTTGATGATGATGACGAGGTTTCTTTGGTGGTTTATGAGTTTTTTTGAATTGTTCAAGTTTTTGTTTTTGTTCCTTTGTTAAAAGAGATTCAAATTGTTCCATATCAGATTTTCTTATTTCATTCATTTTATCCTGTAATTTTTGAATTTTTTCAAAAATTGGACGGATTTTTTCACGTTTCTGTTCGCAAGAAAGAGAATCGTCTTCATTTATTTCCCAAATTTTGTTTTGATAATTGTGAATTTGTTTACGAATTGGTTTCATTTTTTTTTTGGACTCGGTACGTATTTTATCCATTTGCGCTTTTTGTTCATCGCTCAGATTAAGTTCAGGTTTAGGTGGCATTTTTTTATTCATTTGAGGTGGCGGCGGAAGTTCGTTTCCGTTAGCGTCATAGACTTTTTGCCCTTTTTGAGGAGGCGTTGTGAGTTCGTTACCGTTTTTATCGTATAATTTTGGCATTTCTCGTTGCATTGGCGGTCTTCGGAAGTTGTTATCCGTTTGTGTTGTGTTTGTATCTGCTGCAAAGGACGGTGTACTCAAAAGTATTGCCATCATTAAAGTTGCTGATAAAAGTAATGTTTTCTTCATGTTGTACCTTTCTTTTTTGTTATTTCTCTCTTTTTTGTATTTCTTCTGATTTTTATAAGACATCTTGTAATTTTTCGTAAAGAGCTTGTCTTGCTTTGAAAATTCTGGATTTTACCGTTCCAAGCGGGCAATTCAATTTATTTGCTATTTCTTGGTAATCTAAACCGTCTATTTCGTAGAGTACGATTGCTTCTTTCAATTTTTGTGGGAGTTCCGTTATTGCTTTTGCAACTTTATTTCTCCTTATTTTTAATTCAAAATTTTCAGGGATATTATTTCCTTTGTCAGGGATATTAAGTGTTGTTTCATCGGTTGTAAATTTCGATGAATAGCGATTATATGCCGATTTTAAATAATCTTTGCATATATTTGCCGTTATTGTACTTATCCATTGTCGTAGTTTGCCTGTTTCATCATATTTTTCAAGATTTTTCCATACTCTTACAAAAACCTCTTGCTCCAAATCTTCGTTAGATTTGCCTGTAAGGTTCTTGATTATTGCTTTTACATTGTTTTTATAGTTATTAATAATTTGTTTCAAGTCGGAAATCCTTAGTTGTAATCAAAAAAGCCGTATTCATCAGTGGGAAGCCCTTCTTGAGCAATAATTGATGTTTCTGTATTAGCTTTTACAAAATTGTTAAAACGTTGGTGCTGTTTCACTTCAAATCCCGTATATACTCCAAAAGAAGTGAATATTACAAGCATACAGGCTATTTTACACATCATCTTTTTTGTGTTATTTTTATGAACCATCGCTTTATACGTTTCGGCGGAATCTTGTATCAATACTGATAAACGAAGTTCTTTTTCATATTCTTTTTTGCAATCTTCACATTCCTGCAAATGCGCAAAAAAATCTTTTTCACTTGCAAATGTTGAATATGCTTCATATTTTGTACACTTTTTTATCATTTTTCTTTCCTCTGACATTTTCTAAAACGAAAAACAATAAAAAAAGTTCACTTTTTAAAAAATTTAGTCATATTATACGTTTTCATCGAAAAACTATGGAAAATCCTCTAATGCTAAGAGTTTTCAAAAATTATAAAAAAAAGATTAGTTAAAAATGTAACAAATTGTTTACAAAACATTTTTTTTGTTTCACTTGTTATTTCTGTTATCTTGTCGATTTGCAGTGAAAAAAAATAACTGCTATATTAAAATCAGACTTTGAGTTCAAAAGGTTCACATAAGTCCTAAATAGGCGTGAAAACTGGCGAACTGATTTTTGAAGGAGGGGTTAGGAATGTTATCTTGTTGCGGCAGACAGTTTTATGCTGCCGAAAAAATTTTGTTGCCTACACGAGGCAAATTATACCGTTGTTTAGAATACGGGCATTGTCCAAATTGTGAAGCAGCTGTTTCAAGGTTAATTGAGCAGGATAAAAATTATAATGTAACGGCAAAGGACAGACACGGTAAAAAAGCAGACAGAGCTTACGAAAAAGCAGTTTCTCAAAGAAAACGTTTTCTTGAAACCGTTCAAAAAGGTACAAAATTTGGTGAAAATTTTTATTATGGCGATTTCAAAAAAACTAAACGCTTTGATGAAAATAATCAACCGATATATGTACAGCTGAGGCGAAATTTTAATAACAAAACGGAAGTTTTGGGCGAAGTTGTTACGCATTATTCAAAAATTTGAGGATTTTATGGCAGAGAAAAAGAAAAAATTGCCGATAAAAAAAGCGGAATACAAAAAACTGGTAAGTGATTGTCTTACTCTCATTTCTGATTACAAACTTTTATTTATAAATGATTTAATTGCTCTTCTTCCGTTTTCAAAATCGACTTTTTATGTTTACGGATTGGATAAGTCAGATGCTATCAAAGATGCAATTGAAAATAATAGGACAATGATAAAGCAAAAACTGCGTGCAAAATGGTATGAAAGTACTACTCCGACTTTACAAATAGCGTTGTACAAAATTCTTGCTACACCTGAAGAACGAAAAGCGATGAGCAGTAGTTCAAAAGAAGCAAAATCAGATGGAATGCTTCCTCTTGAGGTTCAAAAAGCATACCTTTTAAGTCTTGAAAAAATGGCAGAAGGTGATGAAAATGCCGATTGATTGGACAAAATCAGCATATGGGAAAAAACACAGGCAATTTTTGAGTAAAAAGCCCGAAAACATGAAGTTTTTTACTCTCTGTGACGGTGCCGCACGCTCAGGAAAAACACTTTCTATCATATATAAAATTCCTCAAATTTTTTCCTATATTGGAAATGATTACTTAAAAGTTTTTTCGGGCTATTCAAAGGGAACAGTCAGAAATAACGTATTAACGGAACTTTTACCGTATTTAAGAAACTATCACGGAGCAACCTGTAAATATAATTCACAATCCGGTGAACTCGATATAAAATTATGGGGTAAAAATTATACCTGCTTTGTAACAGGCGGCGGAAAATCAGACAGTGATGCCGCAATACAGGGCGGAACTTGGGATTTCTGGTACGCAAACGAACTTCCGAAACATCATTACTCCTTTTATAACATGGCTCTCAGCCGTTTAACTTCCGAACGGGCAAAGCTTATTGCCGACAGTAATCCCGAAAGCCCCAATCATTGGCTTTATATTGAAAAAATTAAACCTTTTCTTGACGGAAATCCTCAAGTGAAAAGTGTTTTCGACTATTTTCATTTTACGATGAATGATAATTTGAATTTAACAAAAACATTTATCGAAAATCAGAAAAAACTCTATCGTGGAGTGTTTGAAGCTCGCAAAATCAAAGGTTTATGGGTAGTTGCCGACGGACTTGTTTATGATACCTTTTCCCCGATAAAACATACTTGTCATCACGAAGAAATTTTGAGAAAAATCAATAATTATGATTTTACGGAATATTTTCTCGGATTGGATTGGGGTTGGAATCACCCTCTATCATGTGGTTTATACGGTTTTACCAAAAATAAAGTTTATTACAAAATTGATGAACTTTACGGTTCAAAACTTAATGAAACTGACGTAATTCGTTGGATTAATCAAAAACAGTCGGAATATGGGCGCTACTTTAGATTTTTAAATGCGGATAATGCCAGACCTGAACAAAATCATAAACTCAGGCAGGCTTTGCCTAACATGATAATTTATGAAGAAAAACCTCGTTTACAAGATAGTATCGCTGTTTTGAGAAGTTTGATAAATTATGATAATTTGATAATTAATGGTGAACGCTGCAAAAATACCATCAAAGAATTTCAAACTTATCGCTATCCTTCCGAGGACGAAAAATCACGATATGAAGATGACGTGCCCGTCAAGGAAAATGATGACACAATGGACGAAACACGTTATGCAGTGACTTTTTATGAATCTCATTTTGCAAGAAGAATTTTGAATTATTAACTAATTTTTGTTTTCCCAAATTATTTCAAAATAATAGATTTTTCTACAAGAAAGGTTTTTATGAAAAAAGATAAAAATAATTATTGGACTAATTTTTTCAACGAATTAAAAAAAAGTAAATCAGATGTAGAAAAAGTTTCTAATGCCATGATTAAATTGAATGATACGGCAAAATCAGCAAAATCTGCCTATCAAGAAGAAATTACTCAAATTAAAACAACAATGGAAACTGTTCAAAATCTGACTAACGCAACAAGTAAATTGGCAGAAATTAATTCTAAAAATGCAGATACTGCAAAAGTCCTTGTCGATACCTATCAAGAAGCATCTCTGTGTGCAAGTTCATTATCCTCTAATAGTAATGAAATAAATGATATTTTTAACTCTGCTATTTCTGAAATGATAGAGGGGACAAAGGATTTTGGCGACATTATGAAAAGTGTCTTAAAAGATTTGCAACAATATTTTTTGAAAATTGTCCAAGATGCAATAACAAATAATGTTATCTCTTCAACAGCCGGAAGTGCTTTGTCAGCAAGTGTTAGCAGTGCAAATTTCTTTGGCGGCGGTTTCTTTTCGGGGTTTTTAAGTTCTGTTTTGTCTTCTCATCATTCAGGCGGTGTCATTCCCTCAGGGACAGGATATTCTCTTCCCGGAACTGCTGAATATTTATCCGTTTTGAAAGGCGGTGAAAGAGTTTTAAGTCCGGCAGAAAATGTTGCCTACAACAATTCTCAAGCAGATAAAAAAAATGTTGTTGTTAATAATTTTAACGTTAAAGCTTGGGATTCAAAGGACGTTCAAAAATATTTACTCGAAAATAAGTCACTTTTGGCTTCTATAACTGCCGAAAATATTAAATACAATAATGCAAATTTAAAATATGCGGTAAACGGAATTTAATATGAAAAATAATATTTGTAATTTTCCTTGCATTATCAATATTGATAATGATTGCTTCCAATGCGATTATGACCATAAATCCATAGATATATTGGAAACTGTTCTGGGTTTGGGTTTTTATGAGATATATGAAAGATTTCTTTTTCAAAATTCTCTGATTGATGGTGAAATTATTGATTTGATTGCATTTTCCGCATTCAAGTATCACGGTATTTTGGGCGTTGAAAAAATAAGGAAAAATTTGCTTTTTAAAAAGGAAATATCTCTTGACGAATTTGCCGTTTTTAAAGTCCATTTCAAAAATATTTTGCCGGACAAGATGAAATTTTTTGAGGATTTAAAATTTATTAATCCAAAACATAAAACATCAATCCCCAAAAATTCATTTTACGATTTTGAAGGAAATTACGCAATTGCAAGAAAATACCTTCTCTGGAATGATGAAGAATTTTGGTCCGCTACGCCGAAAAAACTCTGCTTTTCTTTGATTTCAC
>CAZKAS010000017.1:18219-28424 GCA_964550875.1 uncultured Muribaculaceae bacterium
ATACGAAAAAGAAAAAGAAAAATTTCTTCAAAATAAACAAACAGAAGACTGTATAAACTTTTTGAACGGCATAAAAAGAATGCTTTAACTCAATACATATTGTCAAATTATGAAAATATTTATGTCTGAAAGGAGTCCTAATGACAGAAGAATTAACTGTTTCCGAAAATTCGGAACATCAACCTGCGGTTGAACAAGAAAAAGAAGAGCCTGCGGCTCAAAAAAATGTTGTTCAAAATTCTGAAGTTGCAAAACTTCATCGTGAATGTGCAAAATATCGCACGGCGTTGAATGTCGCAAATGAAGAAAAAACAACTCTTCAAAAGGATTTTGACGAAGCAAAAATTAAAATTGAAAATTTAACAAAACAAAAAATCGAGAGTGAAATTTTACATAAACTTGAAAAAATCGGCTGTTTGAAACCAACGTTGGTTTTATCCGAAATTCCTGCGGATTGTGAGGATATTGACGAATTTTTAAAGGTTTACAAAAATGAAAATCAATTTTTGTTCAGAAGTGAAAAAAATCGTCACGGATTTTCTTTTAGAGGCGGAAAAACTTCTAACTATACCACTTCTCAACAAATGAATAATTATATTCGTACTGCTCTCGGTAGATAATTTAGAAAGGATTTTAAAATGACACAAGATGCTCTTTATATTTCAAGAACCAATGCTGATGCACTTATTCCTGTTGATGTTTCCAATGAAATTATTCAAAATATGCCTGTCGCATCAGCAGCTTTGAGTTTATTTAAACAATTGCCGAATATGAGCGCAAAACAGCAAACTTTACCGATAGCGGCATCTTTACCGAATGCTTATTTCTTAAACGGTGATACCGCTTTGAAAAAAACTTCCAATGCGGAATGGGATAAATTGACTCTTACTGCTGAAGAAATTGCTGTAATTATTCCTATTCCCGAAGCGGTTTTGGACGATTCAAGTTATGATATTTGGGCGGCTTTAAAACCTCAAATTGTTGAGGCATTCGGAATTGCAATTGATTCTGCAATTTTCTTTGGAACGAATAAGCCGACTTCTTATCCGACTGCAATTGTTCCTGCTGCGATTGCTGCCGGTAATTGCGTTACTCTCGGTACCGGTAGTGATATTGCGGAAGATATTATCGGTGAAAACGGTTTAATGGCAAAAGTTGAGGCAGACGGTTTCCGTGTATCGGGATTTTTCGTTGACGGAACTTTGGAAGCAAAATTCCGCAGTCTTAGAGATAAAAATGGTCAATTGCTCTATATGCCTGCTTTAACAGGTGAGGTTCCCAATAAACTTGTCGGCAGAGAATTGGTCTATGATGAAACAGGCGCTGTTTTTGACGTTTCTAAAGCTTTAATGATTGCAGGTGATTTTAGTAAGGCGGTTTATTCAATTCGTCAGGATTTGACTTATAAAGTGCTTGATCAGGCAATTATTCAAAATACTGACGGTACAATTGCTTATAACCTTGCTCAACAAGAT
This sequence comes from uncultured Muribaculaceae bacterium, assembly GCA_964550875.1. Classification (GTDB taxonomy): domain Bacteria; phylum Cyanobacteriota; class Vampirovibrionia; order Gastranaerophilales; family Gastranaerophilaceae; genus RUG841. The sequence goes on from CAZKAS010000017.1 coordinate 19,695, forward strand.
ATGGTCGCTCTCAGATGTGTTATGAGATTGGGCATTCAGGTTGCCAACCCCGTAAACAGACGTAATTCTACTGAAACAAGATATCCGTTTGCGGTTTTGCAAAAAGCTGAATAAACGATTTTTTATAAATCGTTTTTCTTCTGTCTTATAAATTTTTGTAAGGCAAAATTTTATAGATTTTTATCCCGTGCTTATGGCACTATTGTTTCCCCGCCCGACTTCGGTCGGGCTTTTCTTAGAGGCTTTTATTATGACAATTATTTTATATGAAAATTCTTTTGTTACGCTTGATATGGCAGATTTGTATTTTCAAAATCGTCCTCAATCTGAGCGTTGGTTTGATTTATCTGCTCTAAAAAAAGAACAAGCTTTGATATTTGCTACGATGAAAGTGAATAATTTTAATTTTATCGGTAGAAAAAAATCTTTCTCTCAAAAACTGGAATTTCCTCGTGATTTTGAGCCTGAAATGCCCATTGAAATTCAAAATGCGGTTTGTGAAGAAGCTTTTGCCATTCTTTTTCCTTCCCCTCATTCCGAAAATAGGCTAAAAGGTATATCGTCCGTGACTTTGGGTAATTCTTCGGTAAGTTATTTTGACAGAGAAAATTTAGGTGTTCTTCTCTCTGAGGAAGCGTTAATTTTCGTATCAAAATGGACGGTTAAAAATTATGATATCCGTTGATTGTGAGGAAAAATGCTAAAACATTTATTAAATGATACTGCTATTTTGAAATCGGTTCAAGATGTTGATGAATATGATGTTCCATCTATTTCTGAAATAAAATTTATTAACTGTAAGTTTGAATTTGCCGTGAAAAATGATTTGACTGCTTTATCCTCTCAAAAAACTTATCCTGCAAGAATGTTTTGCGTTGATGAAATCAATGTTGGTGACATAATCTCTTTTAACGAAAATAATTACAAAGTTATTCAAGTCAATGACTATGAGGATTTTGAGGGGAAATTAATGCTCAGAGAGGTGTTCCTGTTATGACTATTTTGAACGATTTGAAAAATTTTTTGGTGGAAAAAAATCTCGTTTCCAATGATGAAGTCGCTTTTAATTTTGATGATTTTTTGACTGATATGAATAAATTAATCCTTCAGTGTAAAGGCGGTGAATTTAGTGATATTGCAAGAAAAACTACAATTTCCGTTATCGTCAAAAATCAATCAATGAAAGAGGCGGAAAACCTTGCAAACAACCTCTTTGACTGTTTTGCTCCACCAAAACAATATGAAAAACCTCTTTTTATAAATGGAAAAATGATGTTGATTAAACCTTTGCAACCGCCTTTTTATAAGGAAAAAGAAAAAAATGGCAGACACGTTTTTTCATTCGACTTAAAAATTATACATAAAAGATAAGAAAGAAGGATATTATGACAATTTCTAGAAAAACTGCACTTTTAGGCATAAATGATTTGAAAATATTTCCGATTACAGAAGATAGTTCCGATTCTTTTTCTGTCGGTAATGCTGTTGATGTTCCGGGGATAAGACAACTTTCCGTTACTTTTGATATTGATGAAAAAGAATTAACGGGTGATGAAAAAACTCTTGCTGTTGCTTCCAAAATAAAAGCGGTTTCTTTCTCTTCCGAGTATGCAGAATTAAGTCTTGACGTTCTTTCCGCTCTCAGTGGCGGTGCTGTTTCGACTAATTCTGACGGTTCTTCTGCAACTTTCAGTTTAAGTGACAGTGATAAACCTGATTATTTTCAACTTCAAGCAAAAATTGACGGTACGGATAGTATTACAGGGGGCGATTGCCACATTTGTATTTATAAAGCAAAAGTTACCGCTATGCCAATAAATGGTGTTGAAGGCGATTTCGCCACTTATACCTTTGAAGGTAAAGGCGTTTATACTGCCCATCTTTTCGGTGGTTCAAAATCTAAATTGATTGATGTAGATTTCCATTCAACTGCGGTTGAAATTTCTCCCAAAATATCTGATTAAAGATTTTTTCTCTCATTTTGTACGTTATTTTTAAAAGGAAAATTTATGATTACCGATTTCAATATTGTTCAACCAAATAAAAAATTAAATATCGATAATGCTACTGTTGCAAGACTTTTGAATTATGATGTTTTTCGTGATTTGTATGACGGAAATTTTAAAACTGCTTTCGCTAAAACTTATGCAAAAATTTGTGCAAAATATCCTCTGGATTCAACTACTGCTCAAACTTTCGTGGAGTTGAATTTGTTTTTTGCAATGACGGATTTCTATAAAAATTTACTCACTAATCAGGGACTTTTTCTCAATGTTAATGGGGATTTTCAGTCCGATTGGGATAAAATCGAAAAACAAAATAATTTCCTTTCGATTTTGAAAGAAGTTTATGTTGATGTTTCAAGGTTTGGAAACGGTTTGTTTAAGGTCTGCTTTGGCGAATATGGCGTTGAAATATCCTCTGTTTCTCCCTCTTCTTGGTTTCCTGTTTTTAAAAAAGGAAATATTAATCATATTTTAGGACATATTTTAATTGATACCCTTTGCGAATTTGTGAATGGAAAACAATATAATTTTAAATTGATTGAAAAACACCGCAAAGGCTCTGTTGAAAATGAATTATGGCTTTTTAAAAATGGTAATTATACGGAAAAATTGGACATTGAAAAAGAACTTGAACTACCTGCTTATGATGATTTTTCAAATATTTGGAATGATTTTTTAATTTTTCCCGTAAAAAATACCGCAGAAAGTGATGAATATTTTGGACAAAGTGACTATGTTCGTTGTAAATCACTGGTTGAAGAATTGATGTTGACTGTAAGTCAAAATTCTAAAATTTTAAATCGCCATGCAAATCCCAAAATGACAGGCAGTAATGAAAATCTTGAATATAACCCGATTACCGGTAAGGCGGAATTTCCAAATCGTGATTTTGTGCCGGTCGGTCGTGATGGAGTCAAAGCGGAATATATCACGGCTGATTTACAAGAAAATGCGGTGCAGCAACATATAGAAACTTTGATGAAATTTTTCTACATAATAACAAAAACTCCTCCTCAAGCCTATGGAATGGATATTACAAACAACATGTCAGGGGAAAGTTTACGTAAAATTTTTATGTCCTCTTTGACTAAAATTGATGACATTAAACAGGTTTCTTTCAACATTGCTCTCGAAAATCTCGTGAAATGTGCTATGGCTCTTAATCATACTCCCGTTGATGAGGTTAAGGTTGATTGGGGTAATCCTATTCCGGAAGATAAATCCGAAGTTATTGATAATTCTGTAAAACGAATAAATTCAGGTACTTTGAGCAAACAAACCGCTATCTGCGAATTGGATAATGTTTCGTCTTTTGATGCAGAAATAGAACTTCAAAAAATTGAAAATGAAAAAATCGTTAGTTCCCCTTCTGAAGAAAAATAACGTCATTATTGCCACAAAATAAATATTGTTTTATAATATTTGTATGAAGAAATTTTTATTGACGGCTTTATTTTTAATATTATCAATATCAATGGTTCACGCTGTTGAGTTTGATGTTCCGGTTCCGGCTGAAGAAGAAATGTCCGGACCTGACCCTAAATTTACTACTTCTACTCAAATGCGTTTTGATGCCTTTCAAGATGTTATTGAAGAAGTTGATGTCGCTCTTTTTAACGACAAAAAACATTACGATTTGTATAAACTCAAAGAGGGTAAGGATTATTTGATTAAAGTCAAAGATAAAAATATTAAAGTAAAGGAATATACAAACGGTTGTTTTGATTTGCGATACAAAGATATTCCTGATGCGTTTTTTTGTTACGATAAATTTGGTGATTTGCAATATTATGCAACTTATACAAATAAAGGTAAGGTGCCCTTTATTACGTATTATTATGATGTAAATGGAGTTATTTCTTTAATTGAAATTCAGCCGGATCGTTATTATTCTTGTGTTTACGATTTGATGGGACTTTTGGTCAGATATTGTTCCGATAATAAGTGGTATTCACCTGAAGGAAAAATTATTCGTAAAAAAGTTGGTTTATAATTTTATTTTAAATATTTAACTTATCTTTTTTTAAGATAGTGATTTTCTGTAATTTTAATTAAAAAGAATTACAGGATTTTTTGTGTATTTTTTAAAGAGGTTTTTATGTCGGAAGTTGTTTTTGATATGGATTATAAGTCCACTTATACTGCTACGATTGAATTTAAGACTCAAATCAATGAAAAACATTTTGGTAAAGAACAAAGGTATCCCGTGTGGACGTATCCAAAACGTACGTTTACACTTGCTTTTGATAAAAATTTTGACGGAAGAAAAAAACTTGAAGATTTTTATCAGAAAACAAAAGGAGGAACTGAGAAATTTTTGTTTACTTGGTCGAAAGACAAGGGTGGTAACGGTAAACAATATCTTTGTACACTTGATGATGACAATTTTAAACAAAGTTTATTTGATTTCGGTTTTTCTGAATGTGAGTTAACTTTTGTGTCTATAGACGGAAATCCTGTTGAAAATGTTGGTTCTTTTGATTTTTGGTATAGTGCGGAAGAAAATTATTCTTTGAATTATAAAATTTATTCTGATTTTGAATTTTCTTCAAGAAATGAAAGAAAAACTTATCAAAATGAGCCAAAACACAAATGGACATTGCGTTTTCAAAAAACAAAGGAAGTTCGGGAAAAAATAGAAAAATTTTTTATTTCCAAAAGAGGAGCTTTTCGTTCATTTGAATGGACTTGGGATATTGATAAAGGCGGTGACGGAAAAACTTACAATGTTCGATTTGCCAATGATACGTTGAATTTATCCGTATCTGAATTCGGCTTTGGTGAATTTGAAATTGAATTAATTGAAGTTTTTTCAACCGAAAATCCGCTTTCCGAAGTTGAAAAAGACGAAATTATTCCGAGAAAACTTTTGAAAATTGAACTTGAACAAGGGTCTGTTTATATTTTAGACAATGAAACGCTTGAAAGTTTTGTGTTCAACGGTGAAACTTACATTGGTGCACCTCTCTCGCATAGCGAAATAAAAAATGATGACAATTCTGCAGTTAATAAATTAGAAATTGAATTGTCAAATGTAAATCTTGCAATTAGTGCGATTATAGGTAATCGTGGAGATGTTATAACCAACGCTTTTTCTGTTTTAACTTTAGTTTTTTTGAACGTGAATACAAATGAATTAATTCAAAATTATCAAAAAATTTTGTATGTCGGAAGATGTAACAATTTAAGTCTTGATTTTGAAAAAGCATGTATTGATATAGAAACAGAGCTTGGTGGGTATGAAAAATTGGCTCCGATTATAAAGTTTCGTCCGAATTGTCAAGTAAGACGTTTTAAAGATTGCAGGTGCGGTTATACAGGAGAGGAAACAACTTGCGACAGAACTTTTGCGAGATGTTCCGAACTTGGTAATATTAATAATTTTCGAGGATTCCCCAGTTGTGTGATGGAAGCTGTTGTAAAAGCATAAAGGAATAATTATGGAAGAAAAAATTGAAAAATTACTTAAACAAATTGGTCGCCCTTATGAAATGTTTAATGATGACGGCACTTATCAAGGGTGTTTTTATCCGGTTCAATTTCTTTATCCTGAAAAGCCTCGTTATGAACTTCGTTCCGAGGATGATGATAAAAACTATTGGTGGGGTTGTGAAAAAATTAAAGAACAATGTTCAGATGTTACTGATGATGTTTACAGAGCAGGAGATATAGTTGTTACCAGATTTAAGGACGAATTGCATGTTGCAATTTTTTGGCAGTTCGGTAAAATAATTCACGTTTTCAGAGATCATACTTTGCAGGTTGGTCGGTTGAAAATGTTTAAAGATTTTAAAGTTTTTCGTGTTAACAGGTAGGGTTTATGGCAATTAAGGCATTAATTTCTTTGGTAACAAAAGTTGTCAAAGGTGTTTTTAGTGTAGTCAGAAATGTCTTTGGCGGAAGTTCCTCTTCTATTTCAAAGTTTATTTATGGCGGAATAGCGATAGCAGCAGGTGCTTTTTCAAACAAGCTTTTATCTTCTTCAAAAAAAGGAATGTCTGCTTCCCCCAGTTATCAGGGTGCGCAATATACTCAAACAAACCCTGATATGCCGCTTCCTTTGATTTATGGAACGGTTCAGGTTGCGGGAAATATGATTTGGAGAAATTCAAACGATAATTTTACGCAAAAAATTATTGCTTTTTCTGAAGGAGAAATAGAAGATTTTACCGATATTAGAATTAATGATATTCCGATAGCTTCGGTTGAAAATTGTACCGTTCAAAAATTTTATGGTTCTTTTTCTCAAGGAATTTCTTCTTTTATTTCCGGAACAACTCAAGCCGACAAAATTAAAACTGTCGGTTCTTTGAAAAATGTTGCTTATCTTGCAATTTCTGCTAATCATTCTTCAAAAATTGGTTCGGACTTTAACGTAACAACAGTACTTAAAGGGAAAAAAGTCAGGGTTTATTCTTCTGAAAATTCTTACACTATTAAATATAGTGAAAATCCTGTTTGGATTTTGTTTGATTTTTTGACTGCATATAACGGGCTTGGGCTTGGATTAAACGATAATTCAGTTCTTGATGATGAATTAGTTCCTGAAATTTTTGATATTCAAAGTTTTATAGAATCTGCTGCATATTGTGATGAATTAATCTCTTATGATACGACTGACAGCAACGGAAATACCGTGTCTGTTACACAACCGAGATTTACGTTTAATATGGTTTTTGATGTTCAAACAAGTGTAAGAACGCTATTAGATGAAATATATCGTTCTTGTCGTGGCGGTCTGTTTTTCAAAAACGGTTTGTTGCAATGTAAAATTGATAAAGCGGAAGTGGTTTCAAAAGTCTTTGCTGCGGAAGATATTTCTAATGAAATTTTTAAAACAATACCAAATGAAGAACATTATGATATTTTGAAAGTTGTTTATATTTCTCCAAGCCACGAATGGCAAAAAGTTGAAGCTTTTGCTGAATTAGATGAACGGAGAAATGGTATCCCCGTTGAATATACCGTTGATATCTATTCTTGTACAAATTTTAATCAGGCAAGTCGTTTGGCTTGGTATTATTTAAACAGTAAATCTTTGCAACCTTATTTTGGCTCTTTTGATACTGATTATCGTGCTTTTGATATTGAAGTCGGTGACGTAATCCAATTTGACAGCACTTTAATAGGATTAAATTCCTACAAAGTTAAAGTTACTCAAATTACAGATGACGGGGCGGGAACTTTCACGGTTGATTGGCAAACTTATGATGAACGTCTTTATTCAGATGCGGTTAGCGGTTTTGAACCACATTTACTTATCTCCAAAAATACTGACTTTTATCGTTTTCCTGATGATGTTTCCAATTTTAATGTTGTTCAATCGTTAAATACATTTAATTTTTCTTGGCAGAAAAAAGAAAATCTAAAATATGAAATTCGGGAAGGTTCTGATTGGAAAACAGCAAAAATAATAGCTTCCTTTGTTTCTAATGATTTCTGTTCTTCAAATGTTACAAGATGCGGTTTGCATCGATTTATGATAAAAGCCTTCAATGGCTATAATTATTCTGAAAATCCCACTATTGATTTGCTTTATGTTGAAAATATTCCTGAAACAAATATTATTTTGGAACAACCCATTATAAGTGTTAACGGTGTTTTTGACGGAACAAAACTTTATCAAAATGTTTTAAAATTAAAAAATAAAAATATACATTGGAAAAAAATTAACTCTAAATGGAATGATAAAGAAGTTAATCTGTTTTCAAAAAATAATCTTTGGGGGATTGCTGTAGATAAAGGTTCTTTCTTTAGTGAAATTTTCGATGTTGGAAAAGTCTTTCGCTCTAAATTGTCCATTTTTGTGGAAAATTATGGCTCGTGTCAGGTTTTTTTGAGATATTCTGATAATTTTGATGATATTGAGCAAAAAGAATTTTTTCCTTTTACTGAAGGTGAATATTTATTTCGATATTTTCAATTCAAAATTATTTTGTATTCCGTAAATGGTGAAATCGCTTATATTAAAAACAGTGTCGCTTATGTCGATGTACCTGATAAAACGGCAAAATATTCAATTGAAATTACTAATGCCGAAGATGGTGCTGTTTTGAATTATTCGGAAGTCGAATTTTATTCTGTTCCGAAAATTGTTGCCACTGTTACGGGAAATATTTCTGCTTTTGCAATTGTTGCTGATAAAACAAATATGTCTGCAAAAATTTTTGCCATAAAAAATAATGGTGAAAAAACTGTTGCAAATGTTGATGTTCAGTTGTTAGGTTATTAAAGGATTTTTTTATGGAAAATAATTATATTTGGACTGATAATCCTACTGTTTCAGGTATTTCAGAATATGATCCGGATATTTTAAATGATTGTTTAATGCATTTAAAATATGATGTTGTTACTGATTTTAATGAAATAATTTCAGATTATGCAAAAAAGGATTTTTCTAATTCTACAAAGCCTTATGTTACAGAAGTTTCAAGTGCCGATTTGCTTCCTTCTTGGTATCGTGTTTGGTCTGACGGTTGGATTGAACAAGGTAATAGAGCTTGCCCTACAGGCTCAAGTGTCACTTTTTTAAAACCCTTTAAAGATAATGATTACACGCTTGTTGGCCCGGGTTTTTATGTTGAAAGTATTGGTTCTATGGAAATTAGCTGTACTGCAACAGGTTTTTCAACTTCCGCCCTAGTCAGAACATCAGGGATTTATTCAGGCTGGTATGCTTGCGGTTATTAAAGAGAAAGGGAAAAACAATGATTAAAAAAGCAGA
>CAZKAS010000018.1:0-21607 GCA_964550875.1 uncultured Muribaculaceae bacterium
GAATTTTTGTCGAATGTTTGGTTAGTTGAATTTTGTTCAATAAAAACGCTCAATTTATTTAAGCTGTCAAAATCTTTATTCATTGCACAAGACAACGTATTTCTTTTGTATGGCGCATTCTGGACAAATAAAATATTTACATCAACAGTTGCACTATCAAAAACCCCAAAACCACCAAAATCGACTAATTGAATAGGATTTTTAGTCACAAAAAATTCTCTTAATTTTTCTCCATAACCAGCACGCATCCATTTGTTAGATGTTATATAAGATAAACAACCATTATGCTTAAGTACATCAATACCTTTTTCATAAAATAAACAATATAGGTCCCCATTGGAATCATATACTTTATAATTTGCATCTTTATACAATTTTTGCACTGGATCCCCTTTAAATTTTTGCAATTGAACATAAGGAGGATTTCCTATAACAACATCAAATCCACCATTTTCAAATGCATCACCGAAAAATAATTTCCAAGGAAAGAAATTTCTATTTTCTTTATTTTTTGCAAAATTTCTTATATCTTTTTCATAAAGATTCGCAGGTTTTCCTTCTGTTTTAGCTTTTTCCTCAAATTTGTTTTTTACTAATTCAACAATTTTATTTTCAATTTGTTCTTTTAAATTCTTCTTATCTTCAGGATTTGATACTGCAAAGAATTTATCCATTAGAAGTTTTAACTCACGTTTTAAATCTAAACTTTTATCACCCCATAAATTTATTGTTAATTGTAAATTATTAGGTTTATATTCTTCTACAATTTCATCAAAATCAATTCCTTCATAACTTGTAATTAAAGAATTGCCCTGCATAATTTTATAATCCAAATTTGGCAATGGGCTGATTATTTTTGTATTTTCTTCATCCACAACCAAAGATAACCAAAATCTTAATTTTGCAATTTCAACCGCACCACCATCTAAGTCTACACCATATATAGAGTTTTCAATAGCATTTCTTTTTAAATCATAAATAGATTTTTCAGGTGATAAAACACTTCTTGCTCTGACAATTTCATTCATCATACCAACAGGAAAGGCTCCAGAACCAATCGCAGGATCACACACTTTGATACTTGCTAGTGCGGCATCTAGCTTTTGTGAATTATCAATAATTGTTTTGGGAAGTTCTGTATCAACTTTTTTATTCTTATTTTTATAGGCAGAATCACCTTTTTTAATAAGTTCTGAAATATCCTCTTTTGAAATTTTTTCTTCAAAAACTTCTTCTGTTAAAACTAACTGTTCTATTTTTTTCTTTTTAAATAAATTTTGCTGTTCGACTTTTTGTTGTGGCGAAAGTTCTACGGTTTTTGTGTTAACTTTGTTATATAGGTAATTAATTAAACTTTCTTGACACATATAATGTACTATTCCACGTGGGGTGTAAAATGCTCCATTTCCTTTTCTTATATTTTCAGGAAGTAAGTTTTCAAAAACTTTCCCCAACATTTCAGGGTCAACTGCAACCTCTTTTTCTAAAGGTTCATCCTCTTTTACCGTAAAATTATATAAATCAAATGTGTCAAAAATTTCTTTAAAAATACTATTATCGATAGTAATATTTGTTATTTCATATTTATAATTATTTACAGGTTCAAATAATCCACCATTCAAAAATGGAATACGACAAACTTTTTTATTGTTTGGGAATTCAAAAATATCATTTTTATCGCTTCTTTTTTTAGCAAGAGCCTCATAGAATAAATGTTCAAGAACGTCATTGAAAAAATTATCATATTCACAATAAACTTTATCAAAAATATTTCGCATAAAGTTTTTATCGCCGGTTCCCCATTCTTTGCCTTGTTCAACTCCAAGCCAGCCTTTTTTCTGTATAAAATACAAGAAAACCAACTGTCCCATTGTTTTTTTAGCAAAATCTTCAATGATAATTTTATTATCTTCAAAATCTTTTTTAATTTCTTTATCAACTGTGCAAAGTCTATTCAACTCATCGCACATTTTTACATAAAGTTTTTTATACTCATCAAAAAATTCTTTTGAAACTTTTTCTATATCAAACGCAGATACTAAATCTTCAATAGTTAATTTAGCTCCACTAGTAGACTTTTCAAGTAATGCTGCGAAGCGACTTTGTACTGTATGAGTATTGTAATGAGCACCGTTCTTTTCAACTAAAAATGAAAATCTTTTTGCAGGTGTTATTTCAACTTCTGTTTTAACCTTTTTTATATTTCCATTTTCATCAGTAACAGCAACACGTTTGTAATCCATTTTTACTAATGATAAACGCCAATCATCAGATATATTTTCATTTTCATCTTCGGATAGAAAAACAACTAATGCGGCATCTTTTTGATAATTTCTGCCGCCATTAAGGTATCGAGCAATAAAATTTCTTTGTGCTGTTCTTGCCCTATCAATTGAAGAAACTTTTTTTAATTTTACAACTAATACATCAATAGTTGTTTCATCATAATCATTTGTAGAATAAGTATATTTACAAAGCCTTTTAGCACTTCTAATAAAATCTTTATAGTCATTTGGTATCGGTTGAATCATTTGCTCTTTGGTAAAATCGGCATCATTTAACAAATCTGCTATGAAAGATTTAAATTTTTGCTCTTCATATTTTGCATTAAAAATTTCTTCAATAATTCCTTTATTAAAAGTGTTTACCATTATTCACCCCTTGCGCACAAATATTCAGATAATACTACTTCTCTCTTTTTATTATCAGTTGATTCTGTGTTTTTACATTCCTGATTTAAATAAATAGTCGGAACAATTTCACGGATTCCAGATAAAATTTTAACAGGATCAATTTCTTTACTTAAAAATGCGTCCAGCTTTTTAGCAATATTTTCGCCAGGAACACGATTCCCAAATGCCGAAATTACAGATTGAATATATTCTCTTTCTTCTTCTGTATAAATCCTGCAAGTTTGCATTACGGCTTTTAAATCTTTGATTATTTTATCAAATTTGGAACGTCCTCTGTTACCAGTCATAATTTCTTCTGTTTCAATTGGATTCGCAAAAGTTTTTTTATTTATTGCCAAATAATCAAAATATTTATCAGGCATTGATTTTTTAGCTTCGTTTTTATCGCATTCAAAATATTTTACAGCTTCATCAAAGGGAATTTCTATACTATCAGTTCCATTGGTTAAACAAAATTTATTTAATCTTTCTTTTCTAAAGAAAGTAATTAAATGTTCTTTTTCAATAGTATTATGTTCCCTTGCTACTCTAATTTTTTTAGGTAGCTTCATTATTTTTTCATAAAAATCAGTTTGTTTATCTCTAATATCTCTCAAATATGTTAAATATTTTAATTCGATATTTTCATCTTCTTGTTCGTTAAATTCTTTTTTAGAATTTAGTCGTCTGTATTGTTCAGCACCTCTTAAATTGTATGATTCAAACTCTTCGGTATCACTTAAATACTTAGCATCTTCACCTAATGCATTATGAAATGCTTGAATTTTTGCTATAATACTACTTTCAAGCCCAAGTTGTGCATCAGTTTCAGATGTAGGGAAGAAATTGAAAATATAAACTTTATCGTGGCTCGTTCCAACACGATTTACACGTCCTACTCTTTGCAATACTCTTGTTGGATTCCAAGGCAAATCATAATTGATAATAATATTTGAACGATGTAAGTTAATACCTTCTGCTAAAACATCTGTCGTAATTAGCAATTGTATTTCATCTTCTTGCTCAAAATCTTTTTGGTTTGGATCATAATTAAACTTGATTTTTTCCTTTAATTCTTCGCTTTGAGATGACGAATAAAACAGTACTTTATTACCAAAATGATTCTGTAATTCTTCGGATAATTTTTTACCGGTTTCAGCTGATTCGGTGAATATAACTACTTTTTTATCTTTTAATAAACTATTATTTTTTAATTCATCAACAAATTTTTCTTGCTTATAATCATGTTCAATTTTTCGCCAAGCAGCAAGAGTATCTTCAAGTAATTGTTTATCTCTTTTCAAATCTCCAATAAATTCAGGTTTAAAATCGGAAGCCGAATAAATTTCCAATTCTTTTTCATTACCTTTTTCTAATAAATCCTCGATAGTTTTTGTATCGTCATCAATATAATCTAAAACATTTATTTCATTACTTATATAAACAGTTCCACTATTGTACATATTAATCAGTTTATTATGTGAATCTATTGATCTTTCTAAAGTCATTTCAAAAGCATATTTGGAACTTTCAAGTCTTTTAACTAGCCTGCTTCGCATAAAACCAACATTATTCTTTTGTTGTTGGGTTTCAAAAGCACTTAATTGTTTATTTAAATAAGTTTTAACCGCATACCTTGCATAAGAAAGTCTTTCTTCCTTTGGAGTTTCCTTTGTACCAATCATTTTGATTGTATTTTCAAAAACCAAATTTGTATCAGCATCAAAGGTGTATATAAGTTTTTGAGGGTCTTGTACTTCTGGAAAGAATAAGCCTTGTTTTTTTATATCATCTGCAAAATGATTCTTAATATCCGTTCTTGTTCTTCTAATCATTATATGGTTTAAAATCTTGTCCCTAACCTCTTTAGATACTTTTTTAACGGCGTCAATATATTGTGAAGAATCTTTGCCAAATTCCTGATCTATTTTTTCTATTTGTTGTCTTCTATTGGCAAAAAATCTGTCTATATTTGGAATACCTGGAATATCACTATGAACAGGATTTTGGAATAATGATATTAAATAATAAAAATCAAAAAAAGTATTATTCAATGGAGTTGCACTAATTAATATAACTTTTTTATTTTGGCAAATTCTTTTTAATAGCTCATACTGTTGATTTTTACCATTTCTAAATCTGTGAGCTTCATCAACAAATACGTAATCGTAAGTTTTTTCGCCACATTTTTCATCTTTTTCTAATTTTTTAATAACTTTATGCAGCATCCCAATTGATACAATATCATAGTTTTTTGATTTCATATCAAAATCTTTAAAAGCACCTTCCCAGTTTGGGATAATAGGTGGTGGGGCTATAACTAAAATTTTACCTGTTAGAATTTTTGCATACATAGTAGTAATATATGTTTTTCCCAGACCAACAACATCAGAAATAAAAATTCCATTATAATCTTCGACAATTTTATGAATTTGAGCAATTGCGTCTGTTTGGTATTTTAATTCCATATATCCATCAGGTAAATCTGGTTTTATATTTTCAATATTAATGCGTTCTTTAAAATACTCATAAAGCATTTTTACATACATTTCGTATGGTGTAATTGTATCGTTTAGCCAAGTTCTGTTTTCAACAGCTTCAACATATTCATTTGATATAGGGATAGAATTATTCCACAAATTTTCAAAAACTTCTAATGCATATTTAACGTCTGGAGTATCCTTTAATTCTACGTTAAATTCAAATTGTCTACCTAAACCATTTTCACTGAAATTACTAGAACCAGTTATTACTGAACCATATAAAGGCATGTCTTCATCATATCTTGTTATATAGACTTTTGCGTGAGTATTTCTGTCCCTGCAAGCTCTCATTTCGACTTTCCCTGATAATAAGAGTTCTTTAAACTTTGCAACTCCAATATGCACGTCGGCAATATCTTCTGAATTTTCAAACTCCCTTTGAATTTCATCCTGAAAGGTTCTTTTTATATTGGCTTGACCTTCAAACATATTTTGTTGTTTTACTTCTTCTAAAATTTCATATGTAGAATTATCAACATTTAATCCAACTAGAATACGGATTTTTTCAACATTATCAAAGGATTTATATAAACGATGAAACCCACTTGTTCTAAAATAACCTACTAATGTGTCGAAATATTTTGCGCTTTTCAATGTATGATTAAATCTATCATATAGATTCATGCCATCAGAATTTGTAAAAAATTTTGTGTCAGTCACATTTGTTGCCATATTACACCCTCAAACATTATAGATTAATAATATCATAAACAAGTAGTTTATCTATCTTGTTACTTGTTGTATGTTTTAATTTACTATAACTTTTCGATGTGCCAAAAATGGACATATGCTTCAAATAAAACAATAATCAACTTGCAAAATTTTTCTCAAGAAAATTTCAAACTCTTGGTTATATCTTTTGCCGGTTATTAGTTTTGAGATATAGCTTTCGGTTAGGTTTAAATGTTTAGCAAGCTTTTTCTGTGAAATTCCTGCTTGCATCAGTTTAAACCTTATCATCTGTTCCCTATGGTATAGAAAATGGCTTCCGCCATTATTCATATTATTTGGACTTCTTTCCATTTTTTGTTCGAGCGTTTCAATTTGTTCTCTCAGTTCTTTTTTCATGTAGCAACTCCTTTTGGGGTAAATATTTTGTCACATACATTTTAACTCGTTTTGCGGAAACATCAAGTCCTGGCTCGATTCCGACTATGTGTCCAAGTGTTACAAATATGGTAGGAAACAGTTCCAAATTTCCGAGTTCAGAGTCATTAATGGAGGTATGGATAAAGAAAAATACATTACAATCAAAGAATTAGCAGAACTCAAAGGCGTTAGTACTCGTGCAATAAGACTTTCTTTGAAGAAATATGTAATCAGAGAAATTACAGTCAAAGGAGGAAAGAGTTTTGAGATTTTGTTATCAAGTATTGAACCGGAATTACAAGAAAAATATTATTCAAAATTTGTTCCGACTTTATCTGAAAAACAGCTTCCTGCACCAATAGATTTTCAGAAGCCTGAAAAAGCTAAAATAATTGCGCTTGCAAGATTAGATTTGTTAAATCTTTGGAAAAACGAACGCAAAAACCAACAGAATAAAACGCGATTTGATACTGATTTTTTGAGCACATATAACGGGCAAGTTTTGTTACTGCTTGAGGCATATTACAGGGAGAACCGCTGTAAGAATGGGTTTCTGTTACTTGTTTTGCCTCGCTTAATAAGTTAGGCACGTCCGAAGATAAAGCCGTTGTTTTGTCGATATTGCACCGCAAACGGAATTGCTCGGAAATAAAAAGATTGTTATTCTCTGTAAAGGTAAATGCACCGCCGTCGGTTGTTACCGTTACAGGCTCAAGGCTTGCGACAAAGCCAATAGCAACCTCTTTCAAGTCTGTCGGATTGTCCCGACTTTTAATCTCTTTAGCAAGATATTTAAAAAAATTTTTGTCTTTTTTTTGAAAATCCATTATCTTTCAAGTTCCAAATTGCAATCTACCGTATGAACTCCGTTATCGACCTTGTGGTCAGATGTTCTAACAACAAAAATACCGTTAATGCCGACTCTGTTATCTCTAATCGGTAGCAATGCACCTTTTCGGATTCGGTCGTCCCCCAATAGTTCAACGTTTAATGATGTCCTGATTCTGTTTCTTTCTCGCAATCGATTTTGTGCAATTACGTTAAAATTTCTTTCGTTCTCCCCCGGTTCGATAATTTCTTGTAAAATCCCAAATCGGTTGATATTTTCATTATCTTGCTGCAATGTCTGAAGTTGCGAATTTCTCTCATTTCCTGTATAAACAAGTATTCGGTTTCTCATTTCCTGCATACTTGTTACAACTTTAACATTTCCGAGATTATCCGCCGAATTAATTTGTATGTTGTTCGACAAGTCGCCCAAAATATTATCTAACAAAAAATATGGGCTAATATTCACAACTCCGTTTCGACAATCAACCGTGTAATTAATTCCCGTTTGTCCCGTAGCAAGTGTTAATAAATTACTCAAAACGGCTTGCACTGTTTGTTTTCGGTAAAAATTATTTACAGTACCTCGAACCCCCCTGATTGTTCCAATCGGTATATTTACAGATGCTAATAACCGTCTGATTTCATTTTCAATCGCCCCTTGTGCTTGTATCGTTACCTCGTTTTTGCCAAAATAGAATCCGAAATCATACGCCGTGTATTGATAAATTAAATCCCTATCGAAATCTACATCGGTTATCATACATCTTAAAAGTTGATTGTTTCCATTATTCAAAACAAACTGACGACCAACTTCAAAAAGTATTTGTGAAGTAAATTTAACAACCGTCGTATAAGTTTCAATGTCGTCAGTCCATGACAGCGAGCCGATGTCGTCAATTCTTTCATTTCCCATTGTTAAAAAATAATCAAGCGTACTCTTTAAAACCTTGCAAAAATTTGTTATATTGAAGAAAAATGAACTTTTTAGAATTTCATTCGTTTTATATCTCGGAGTGATTATGAAAAAAATTGTTGTTACATTATTATTTTTATTGTTTGCATTACCTTGTTTTGCAGAGTGGCATTATCCCGAAAAATATGACAGAAATACAATGGGGAATAACTATCCTGCGGAAATGCTTTCATATTTTGGAAAACAACAATTAGATTTTTATTTTTCTTTACCCCAAGAACAACAAACAGACGACCAAATTAACAGTTGGGGTAAATACCCCGTTGAAAATAATGGTCCTGCGTTAAATTCAAAATATGCCCCCGATAGTACGATTTACCCATTCTGACCAAAATGGCAACAAAAAATTGCAGATTATTATGACAGTTTACCTAAATAACAGTAAATTCTGTTAATTTGATCGCATATTGAATATCGTTTGCTGCATCTTCTTTGAAAGAATATTTATCAACAGAGGCGAGCATATTCAAAACAGGCATTCTATTGTTGTTTGTCACAACAATTCTCATCGGCAAATCATTGTTTTGAAATCGTGTAATGAAGTTGTGAATATCCCAACCGTTGCGAACAGAGTTTCGTTCTACAAAATCATAATTTTTATTGACAGGAAAAAACGAACTCCATTCAATTGAACGGTTTTTCTGCGTGCCGAAAATTCTCAAATATCTTCTCGTGGTGCGAAAGTCCGTGTTTTCTCGTTCAAATTTAACTTCCACGTCCTCCGGAACAACAGGAATGATAAATCTTATCTTTGTTATTGGGTCTGCTATTGTGATGTGCATTGCCATATCTATAATGCTCCGAGTTGCACTTTTGAAGTAAAAAGAATCGCAGATATTTCAAAAAGGCAAATACAAATACTGACTCCAGAACAACTATCACAACTTTTTAAAATTCTGAAGAAGAAATATCCATACTTGATTCCTATTGTTCAAAATTTGATTACACTAAAACAACCTTTGAACACTATTTTAACAGGTGATGAACAACAAAAGAAATCCCTAAGTCGAAAAATAAGAAAAGATTTTTATAAAGTAAAACAAGAACTCGGTTTAACAAATTATATCTTTGATGATTTGAGATTTTTAGATTTCGTAAAATAATAAATATCAATTTCGTATATTTAATATAATTGTTAATTTCCTTTAAATATATTTATTCTTATCCCCTTTAAAAATTATTTAATTTGTCGTATAATATAAATATATAATGTCGTATTTTATAAATATAAAAGTGAGAAAACTATGCCAATATCAGATGTCTTGGAAAAAAGAATCCAATATCGTATAAAGAAGTCAAAGGACTTCGTATTTATGCTGCCGGATTTTTTAGATTTATCTGATAGGGATCAGGTTATGCGTGCGTTACGCAAACTTATAGCAAAAAAATTAATCATAAAAGTTGGACAGGGTATTTATGTCAAGGCAAAAGAATCAAAGTTAACAGGCAAAATTATTCCGCAGATTGATTTGGCTGAAATTGGCAAAGCCGTAGCTAAAAAACTTAATATTAAAGTTCTGCCAAGCAGGTACGAACTGTGGTATAATGAGGGCAAGACAGCTCAGGTTCCAAGCGGGAAAGTTATTGCTATTAAAGGAACTATTTTAAGGAAAATCGGATTTAACGGAGTTTATATAACTTATGAAACCGTCAGAAACAAAGAAAAATATTACAGTTATAATTAATGACTATTCTCAGGAATTTGGTATAGCTCCGCAGTTTGTTGAAAAAGATTATTATGTCGTTAAGGTTTTATCTGAAATCAGTAAGATTAATTACTCTGATTTAAAAATAGTTTTCTCCGGCGGAACTTGTTTATCAAAGGCATATAATAAAATCCAAAGATTCTCCGAAGATATTGATTTTAGAATTCATACAAACAAATCTTTTACAAGAGCTGAAAAGAAAGTTTTTTGTAATTTTATATTGGAAAAACTTGATAATAAGGAAGATTATCATATTATTCAGGAATCAATTAAAAAAGGTAATGAGAATAACTTTTTCAGCTTTGAAATTGAATATGAAAAATTATATGAAGGTTCAAATTTAAGACCAAATATAAAAGCGGAATTTACTTTTGAGAATTTGATTTTACCAAGTACAGAGTGTGAAATATCTTCTTTTATAGATAAATTTATTAATGAAGAACCAATTAACATTAATTGTATCCAGCCAATTGAAGTTATTGCAAATAAATTTAGTGCTTTGATGTGGCGAGTCTATATTAAAGATAGAACAAAGCCATTGCATTCTAAAGAAAATGACCCGACAATTGTTCGTCACTTGCACGATATTGCAGCATTAGAGGATATGCTTTATACAAAAGAATTTGTTGAACTTTTGCAAAAGTCTTTTGATACAGACAAAGGTCGTGGTGGGTTTGATAATAACTACACGCTATCGGAATTTATAAAAATAACTTTGAATAAATTGACAGAGGATAAAGTTTATCAGAAAGAATATTCAGACTTTGTAAGTTCTATGAGTTATGCAAAAAATTCTGAAGTGATAATTTTTGAAAAAGCTATAAATAAATTTGAAAAATTCTATGAATTTATAAAGAAAAATAATTAAAACTTGACTGAAACCGATAGTTTTTGAAATAAAATTTCATTATTTTGTAATGTATTTTTGAGTTGATTTTACTACTATTTAGATGTAGTGAACTCTTCCGGCTTGCTTCCGACTTAAAAAATTGCAATTTCAAATTGGACTTTTTATCCTTTTCTTATCCTTGCCTAGAACCCCGATTATATTTTAGTTTTGGCGTTTTTTACAGACAAAAAGCGGATTTTTTCGGACAAAAAAGTATAAGAAAAGTATATTTTGGATAATTTCAGTCAATTCGCAAAATGTCGCCAAAAGTCAAACAACTTAGGTAATATAGGCTAGTTAATTACAATTCAAATGTCCCAAATAAACCCCATATGCTAATGTTGGGTTTCATTGCAAGCTCTAAATCTACTTTACTAATTATTAAAAAGAAAATAATAAGTTAATTTTTGAATAATTTTCAAATGTTTTTGATGCGGTAAATCATAGATTTACCACATCAATTAAAGATGATAAAATATAACAATGAATTACAAAAGATTATACAAACCCAATAGCATAATTTTGAATAATTTTTCGTGAGTTATCAGTCTTCGCTACAAACTTTCCGTCAATTTGATATGTCGTTGTTATGCTTTTTCGCTACGCAATTTTGTTGTGAATTTTGCTAATTTTTGCATTGCAATCTTAAGTGTATCAAGAGAATAAGCGTAAGATATTCTTAAAAAGCCTTCTCCGCTTTTTCCAAAGGCTGTCCCCGGAACTGTAGCAACTTTTTCTTCCATCAAAAATCTTGTCGCAAACTCTTCACTTGTCATTCCAAATTCTTTAATACAAGGGAAAACATAAAATGCCCCAAACGGTTCAAAGCACTCAAGTCCCATTTCTTTGAATGCATTCATAAGAAAACGGCGCCTGTGATTGTATGAACGACGCATTTCTTCAACGTCTTTATCTCCGTTTTTAAGAGCTTCAACAGCCGCATACTGGCTTGTTGTCGGTGCGCACATTATTGCATATTGATGAATTTTTAACATTTGTTTCAATATAACTTCAGGTGCGCAAGCATAACCTAATCTCCATCCTGTCATTGCATAAGACTTTGAAAAACCATTAATTAAAACTGTTCGTTCTCTCATTCCGTCAATTGCTGTAATCGAAACATGCTTGCCATTATATGTTAGTTCTGCATATATTTCATCAGAAAGGACAAAAAGGTCTTTTTCAATTACTACTTTTGCAATTTTTTCAAGTTCTTCTCTTCCCATAACAGAACCTGTCGGATTGTTTGGAAAAGGTAAGACCAAAATTTTTGTTTTATCCGTAATTTTTTCGAGAACTTCTTCCGCTGTCAAACGAAAATCATTTTCTGCTTTAAGGTCTATAATTACAGGTTTACCGCCTGCAAGTATCGCACAAGGAACATAAGAAACATAACTCGGTTCTGGAATAAGTACTTCATCTTCAGGGTCAAGCATAGCCCTAAAAGCGATGTCGATTGCCTCAGAACCTCCAACTGTAACCATAACTTCACTTTTAGGGTCGTAATTTACACCCTGCGTGCGTTTTATGTAGTTTGAGATTTCTTGTCTTAATTCTGCCAAACCTGAATTTGAGGTATAAAAAGTTTTTCCTTTTTCAAGTGCATAAATACCCTCGTCACGAATATGCCAAGGGGTATCAAAATCAGGTTCTCCAACACCCAAAGAAATGACCCCTTCCATTTCATTTACGAGGTCAAAAAACTTTCTTATCCCTGAAGGTTTAATGTTTACAATAGTCTTTGACAAAGGATTTCTCATGAAATAACCTCTCTGGTATCTTTAGGTTTTGCCGCCATTATTGTTCCATGGTCTTTATATTTTTTCAATATGAAATGAGTTGCTGTACTCAAAACGGAATCTATAGTTGATAATTTATCGGAAACAAATGCAGATACTTCTCTCAAAGATTTACCTTGTAATGTTATTAACAAATCAAAACCGCCTGAAATTAAGTAAACAGAATGGACTTCAGGATAATTATAAATTCTCTCTGCAACAAAATCAAAACCCTGTCCACGTTGCGGAGTTACTCTGACCTCAATCAATGCGGTTACTTTCTCATCATTAATTTTGTCCCAATCAATTAAAGTATGGTATCCGCATATAATACCCTCTTTTTCCATTTCAACGATTGAATTAAAAACGGTTTCTTCATTTGTTCCTAGCATAACCGCTAATTCTTTTATATCAATTTTGCTGTTCTTTTCCAAAACGGATAAGATTTCTTCACGCATTATTTTCTCCTTAAAATATAGTGATTACTTATATTTTAATACAAATATGCAAATTGTTCTATTATTTATTGTTATTTTTAAGAGTTTTTCTATAAAATTCAGCGTATTTTTCGGCTTTAAAGTCACCGTTAAATATAGGTATATCGGTATTTTTATCGGCTAGTGACAAGTCAATTTTACCAAAAAATATACCAACTTTGTCAGAATTGTTTTCCCCAAAGAAATTGCCAATAACTGTTTTAACGCCACCTTTTGTTTCATCAGGCATAATAACAGAACTTCCTCCCGAAAAATGGCTGTACTTTTCTTGTCCGCATAAATTTGCCGATGCAATATAAATATAATTTATAAAAGAATAAGCGGGTAACGACAATTTTGCCGCACCGATTGTACACGGATTATCGGGACAAGCCGTAACATTAAGAACTAAACGAACACCACTTGCTCTGTAATATCTTATTAATTCAGGAAAACAATATGTATCATAACAAATTGTTACTCCTACCTTACCCCATTTTGTTTCAAAAATTTTCGGTTCCTCTCCATTAAGAGCCCATTTTTTTTCATCAAACGGTAAATGTATTTTTCTATAAACATCAACTTTACCGTCAGGAAAAATTATTGCTGCAGAATTATAAATTTTATCCTCAAATTTTTCCGCAAAACCGAAAATAACATACATTCCATATCTCAGAGCAATCTTTTTTACTTCGGAAACGCTTTCTCCATTGAGATTTTCTGCTAATTCTTCATGAATATTTTCATCTTTATCATAATCATAACCGCAAAGACATGTTTCAGGAAAAACAACCATTTCAACACCGTTCTTACCTGCTTCTTCACAATATTTTATAATGTTTTTTAAGTTTACTTCTTTGTTTCCCCAATTTGTGGGAAAATTTACCACTCCAATATTTAAAATATTTGTTTCCATGCTACATTTTCTTTAATTTAAGAACTTCTTCAAAAGTAGCACCTGCTTCCGTTAATTCATCTTCTGCAATGCCAAACAATAAAATTAATTTTTTTATTTCATCGTTAATCGAATTATTTTTTAAATTGGAAACAACTTCTGCTACAACGTTTTCTCTGGTTAATATATGGTCAAGAACGGGTTTATTTCCGTTTCTTCTTTTGCACTTTCCCATAAATTAAAATCCTTCCTTGTCATCTGATTGTATGATATTCATTAAAAAAAAGCAATTTTAGAATGTCATTTGTTTTAAATCATTAAGAAATGTTACAAGAAAATCAAAAAAAAGTAAATTTTTTATTTTCAGTTTCATTATAGAAGTATCAGAAGTGTGATGAAAAACAATCCCAAAAGATAATGAAAGAATTATCAAAAAAAGGTAAGTTAACAATACGAAAGGTAAGTGTAATATGTTTAATTTAAAGAATTTAAAAGTAGTTAGAGAACTCGGAAATGTTGCAGACAAATTAAGATGGTCTATGAATATGTTTTCAGAGGCAAAAGCAAGTTCAGAATATTTTGATTTAATTTGTGGCGAAAGAGAAAACAATGTTGAAGCAACCGAATTATATTTAGAAAAAATGGTAAGGGAATCATTAGTAAAAGAATTTTCAGCAGATATTAAGGACACTGCATCATTTGATTTGTTAGCAGATATGGTTCTTTACAATTTGAAGAAAAAGCAATTGGAAGAAATGGACGCAGAAGAAGCGTAAATTTGTTTGTCCGACATAGCGGTCAAATTTGTTAACAAAATAACTAACCTTTCGTAAACGGTACTCATGGCTAATGTGAGTACCGTTTTTTTACTTGATATTGATGTTGTTTAGCGAACAAAGGAGAAACAAAATGAAATATTTAATTAAGAAACCTGACACATTTTTAAGCATGTTAAACGATGACATCAACTCAATATTACACAAAAGTTTTGATAATTTATTTCCTGAATATGTATTTGAGCAGGAAATGAAGGGAATGGCTATGCCTGTTGATATAAAGGAATACGAAGATAAGTATGTGGTCAAAGTGGAAATGCCGGGAATAAACAGAGAAGATATCACACTTGACTTACACAAAAATTCTTTAAAAATTACCGCATCAAAAAAAATCGAAAAAGAAGAAAATGACGAAAAGAAGAAGTATCATAAAAGCGAATTTCGTTACGGAGATTATTGCAGAACGTTGTATTTTCCATCGGAAGTTAATATGGAAAAATGTGATGCAACATTAAAGCATGGCATATTGACGATACAACTTGAAAAAACGGTCAAAGAAGAAGAAAAGCAGAAAAAAATTGAGATTAAAGAATAATGACTGTAATTTTGGGAGTTAAAACAACAAATCGAGATGAATATTCAGGAGAAATTCAAAGAGTTTTAACAAAGTACGGTTGTTATGTCAAGACAAGACTAGGTATTCATAATATATTGGGAAATATTTGTCCGAAAGATGCACTGATTATATTAGAAATACCACAAAAGGAATACGCAATCGTAATTGAAAATGAATTGTTGAACATATCCGAAATTGAAATTCAGAGAATGGAATTTGATTTATGAACAGAAAGGGCAGGGCTTTTGAGATAGAAAGTCCTGTTTTATAGAAATGGCAAAGAAGGTAATTATAATTGGAGGCGGAGCGGCAGGCCCCAAAACAGCCGCAAAACTTAGAAGAGAAGATCCTGATGCGATAATTCAAATATATACAGATGAAGAAAATATTTCTTATTCAGCGTGCGGCTTACCATATTTTATTGGAGGAATAATTCCTGCTATTGAAGAACTTCATGTTAGAAGTCCTCAAGAATTTGAAAAGCACGGAATAAATGTATTTTTGCATAAGAAAGCGATAAAGATTTGCCCTGAAAGGAAATCTGTACTTTTCAGAAATCTTAAAAATGACGAAGAATTTGAAGTTTATTATGATATTTTGGTTATAGCGACAGGAGCAAGACCGTACATACCTAAAATAGAGAATGTTAATATAAAAAATGTTTACACATTGCGAAAGTTAGAGGACGGAATAGCAATAAAAAACGCAATGCAAAAAGCTAAAACAGTAACATTAGTAGGCTTTGGTTTTATAGGCATAGAACTGGCAGAATCATTCATAAGGAAAGGTCTTTTTGTAAATATTATTGATAAAAGTCCGCATGTTATGGGAATGTTTGATGATGACATTTCAAAGGAGATACAAAAATATATTCTTAATAGAGATGGAAAACAGGTAAAATTTTTCAATAATCAGCAGGTTGTGAAATTTGAAGGAGAAAATGGTTTTGTCAAATTCGTAGTTACTTCAAAAGGTCATAAAATTCCTACAGATTTTGTAGTTATTTGTGCAGGAATAGTTCCAAACAGTGAAATAGCATCAACAGCAGGATTGAAATTAGGAACGAATAAAAGTATTTGGGTAAATTCGCATTTAAAGACATCAGTTCCTGCTATTTATGCAGTAGGAGATTGTTGTGAAAAATTTAATATAGTAACAAAAAAATATTGCTGGCTTCCTCTTGGCTCAACTGCGAACAAAGAAGGACGTTGTGCAGCTATTAATATCGCAAATGACAATTGCGACTTTAAAGGGGTTGTTGGAGCGGTAGTAAGCCGTTATTTTGACTATACTGTTTCAATGGCAGGAATTACTGAAAGAGAAGCAAGAGAGATAGGTTTTGATGTACTTACAACGACCGTTACAAATGAAGACAGAGCAGGTTATATGCCGGAAGCAGCAATGATAACACTAAAATTAATTGTTGATGAAAACTCAAGAGAAATTTTAGGTGTACAGGGGATTGGCACAGGAGATGCAGAAAAGAGAGTATCGACTGCATCGTTTGCAATAATGAGCGGTGTAAAAATCGACGATTTTATGGGTATAGACTTGCCATATGCACCACCGTTTTCCACCGCTATAGATCCGTTGTTAAAAGCCGTACAAATTATCAGAGATAAATTAAAACCTTATGATTATTAACTTTTATTAGGTTGGTAATTAATCATTTTGACCAAGAGTTGGTTCGCTTTTTCCAATTGAACGTCACGTTTTGCTTTTACATCATCTTCAGTAAAAGTAACAACAACATCCGGTTTGATACCTTTTTTGTGAATATCCGAACCACTCGGAGTCAAATACCTTTGAATAGTAATATTACAACCTGAGCCTTCAGGAAGTTTGTTTATTTCCTGAACCAGACCTTTTCCAAAAGATTTTTCACCGACGATTAGCGCTCTGTTATTGTCTTTCATTGCACCCGAAAAAATTTCACTGGCAGAGGCACTTCCTCCATTAATCAAAATTACAACAGGTTTATCACAAATGTAATTTCTGCTTGCACGAATTGTATCTTTGTATCTGCCTCTGTCAACAGTGCTGACAATTACACCACCATCAAGAAACATATCAGACAGAGTAATAGCATTTGTCAAAAGTCCGCCGGGATTGGAGCGAAGGTCAATAATAATACCTTTTTTTGTTGAGTAACCATTTAGAGCTCTTTTAAATTCATCAGCCGCATTTTGACTTATGAACGAACTCAATCTTATATATCCGACACGAGGGTCAAGTTTTGTAGTAGTTAAAGGCATTTTTGTAGATACTGCTTTAATTTCAATTTTTGCTCTAGGTACGGCGTAAACCTTGTTAGGACAATCTTTACGTTTGATTAACAGTTTTACAATAGTTCCTTCTTCGCCTCTGATTTGATCTGCAGCTTTGTCAACAGTGATTCCTTTTGTAGAACGACCGTCAATTTCTAAAATTTCATCTTCTGCCTTCAAACCGGCTTTTTCCCCCGGAGTATCTTCCATTGGCGCAATAATTAGCAATTTCCCGTCTTTAACACCGATTTGAACACCGATACCTTTTAAAGAACCTTTAATACTGCTTGTTTCTTCCTTAAACTCTTTCGGATCAAGGAATTTCGTATAAGGATCATTTAAACTTGCAAGCATTGTTTCAATGGCGACATAAGAATCTTCATTTGTTTTTATATGAGAATCATATTTTTTACGCCATTTATACCAATTTTGATTGTTATTACCAGGATCAACATATTTAGAGTTAATTAATTTCCAAACTTGATCATAAAGCATGGTCTGCTCAGAAGCCAAACTTGCCGTCGGAACAAGCATACCGCCAAATATAAATAAACTTAATAATAGTCTTTTCACTTTCGTTCTCCTGACACTCATTATAGTACAAATTAAAAATTTTTCATCATCAAAATATTTAGACTGCTAACGTTTCAAAAAGTTTCATTATTTAAACTTTTGAGCAAATGAGCGGTAATTTGAGTATCAAACATTGTTTTACTGTCAAAAAATACTTTTTCCTCTGTCGTTTTCGGATAATTCGGAGAAACAAAAATGCAAAAATTTCTATCTGAATATATATCTCTCCAACTTTTGCCTCTTAAAAATTCTGAAAGCTTTTCTGTATATTCTTTTTGTAGCAAGATAATATCTGTCGGATATTTTGTTAAAATTTTATCAAAATTATTACCATTCATAGTGAAAAAATCTTTTAATTCAAGTAATAAGTCAGGTGCGTAAACTTCTTCGTATCGACCGTCCATAAAAATTTTGTTGTCGGGATAAAGCCTGTATGCGGCATAACTTCCGTAAGACATATCTACGAGCAAATTGCCTTTGATATTGTTAATTTTTAAAAACTCAATTGCTCGATAAGGGAGATAATTATCCGTAACACCAACAGCGTTTTTGCTTGCTGTTGGTGCATATGAGTTAAGTTGGAATACGCATAATGACATTAACAAAATTACTGCGAAAACATATTTGTTTTGTGGATTTAATAACTTTTTAAACGGTATAAATTTGTTTAAAACAGTTAAAACATCATCAAACATAAATATTGCACTTGAAATTACGAAAAACGGCAACAACTTTGTATGTATAATTGCAAGATAAGCAGTTGACACTATGAGTAGCAGTTTTGTTTTATCTGCTGATTTTATGTCGAATTTATTTTCAAACGTTTTAATTATGCCAATTATAATCATAAACACAAAATATAACTTAAATTTTAATGCATAAAAAATAAACGGATTTACAAATGGTGATGCCCACTCTGAAATCCATTCTCTGTTCATTGTTCCTGCATAAAATAAAAATTTTACATATTCAGGTCCATAGGGATTTACAAACAAGACAGCGATTGATACTATTAGTGTTAATATATACAAAGTCGGGGATTTTTTGTTTAAAGCCTCTCCGATAGAGTAAATCAAAAGTAAACCAATTCCGCTAAGGCAACCGCCGTGTGTATTTCCCCAAATTAACATTAAAATCGGCAAGAGGGAAAGCAGATATTTTTTTTTATATTTTCTGTAAAGCTCAAGGATTAACACAAATAGTGCAAAAAACAAAAATGTGAACATATGACATCTGACAGTTGAGGCAAAAACTATGTTTGAAGCTAGAACAGCCAATGTAAAATACAAAATATTGTATGGTGAAAATTTTGGATTTTTGATAGTAACACAAATAGTAGCAATCGCAAATATGGTAAATATTAATAGCGACTTAAACGCTGACAATATGTATAAAGTGTGTATTTTGAATAAGTTTGCAAGCTTTGAAACGCAATAAATAATTGTACTTGCACCCCATTCGTGGTCAAGCCATAAATGAGTCGGTGTGTAAGAGTAAAAATCGTGTTTTAAAACGATACCGTTTTCTATTATTGATTTTCCGACAATAAGTCTTGCGAAGATGTCATAATCAGGATTTAATGGGTAAGCAAGTGCAAAACACCAGATGAATAGTGTCAGAAAAAACAGAAATTGCCATTTTTTATTTTTGAAAAAAGAAAATATCATTGTTTAATATTAGCACGTAATTGAAATAAAAAATAATTGTTTCTTATAATTTACAAAGAGTAAATTAGTAGTTTTAGGCATTTATGTTAAAATTTTGTTGAATAGAGGAATTTTTGTGGAAAAAGAATTAAATTTAATAAAGCAATCTTGTTTTAATTGTCAAAAATGCGAATTATCAAAAAGCAGGACAAATGTTGTATTTTCTGATGGAGTACCTAATCACAAACTAATGCTAATCGGAGAGGCTCCGGGGTATTGGGAAGACGTAAAAGGTGTTCCTTTTGTAGGTAAAGCAGGGCAGTTATTAGATAAAATATTCGCATCTGTGGGGTTTACAAGAAAAGACATTTATATTTGTAACACGATAAAATGCCGACCTCCAGAGAACAGAAATCCTTTGCCGGAAGAAAAAGAAGCGTGTTTTGTGTATTTAAAATCACAAATAGAAGTATTAAAACCGAAAATAATATTGGTATGTGGAAATGTTGCGCTTAACACAATGTTGCCAAATGAAAGAGGAATAACAAAAGCAAGGGGAAGATGGTTTGATGGTCCATATGGAGCCAAAATGATGCCTATATTTCACCCCTCATATCTTTTAAGAAATGACGCAAGGACAAAAGGAAGCCCGAAGTGGCTTATGTGGCAAGACATTCAAGAAGTCAGACGTGAATATGATAAACTCTCCTGATTTGACTTAAATAGTATTTTATAATAACTTTGTATAAACACACATAAGAGGCAAGAAATGATTACTTTAGAAAATTTATCCGTAAGGTTTGGAACAGAACCATTATTTGAAAATGTTAACCTGAAATTTACTATCGGTAACTGTTATGGGCTTATTGGAGCGAATGGATCAGGGAAAAGTACACTTTTGAAAATTTTGTCGGGAGAACTTGAGCCGACGACGGGAGAAGTTCACATTCAAAAAAATCAACGGATAGCAGTATTGAAGCAAAATCATTTTGAGTTTGATGAATACACTGTAATAGATACGGTAATTATGGGGCATAAGCACCTGTACGATGTTATGAAAGAGAAAGATGCACTTTATATGAAGTCTGATTTTACGGACGAGGACGGAATAAAAGTTGCAAATCTTGAGGCAGAATTTGCGGAGCTTGATGGTTGGCAAGCGGAATCCTCAGCAGCATCATTACTTAGTGAACTTGGAATTTCAAACGAACTGCATTATGAAAAAATGTCAGAACTGGCGGGAAGTGAAAAGGTACGAGTTTTGCTTGCGCAGGCACTTTTTGGAAATCCGGACATTCTTCTTCTTGATGAACCTACAAACCATTTGGATATAAAGACAATCGGTTGGTTGGAAGAATTTTTGATAAATTTTCAAAATACTGTAATTGTAGTTTCTCACGACAGAAATTTTTTGGATAAAGTTTGTACACACATTGCAGATATTGATTTTCGTAACATCAGAATTTATACCGGTAACTACAGTTTTTGGCAACAGGCAACACAGTTGATAAAGAAACAGCGTGAAGAGAAAAATAAGAAAATCGAAGAAAAAATGGAAGAGTTAAAAACATTTATTGCTCGATTTTCTGCGAATGCATCAAAAGCAAGTCAGGCTACTTCGAGAAAAAATATGTTGAATAAACTTTCACTTGAAGAAATTGTTCCCTCAAGTCGTCAGTATCCGAGAATACATTTTAATTACGTCAAAATACCCGGACGAGATGTACTCTCAGTAAAAGATTTAAAGAAAACTCATGAGGGGGAAACGCTTATAAGAACGCTTTCTTTTGATGTAACACAAGGCGAAAAGATAGCATTTATTGCAAAAGATCCTCTTATTTTAACATCTTTGTTTAATATGCTTCAAGGACTTGAAG
>CAZKAS010000018.1:21617-28021 GCA_964550875.1 uncultured Muribaculaceae bacterium
ACTTGAAGATCCTGACTTTGGAGAAATCAGATGGGGTGTAACGGCAACACATAGTTACTTTCCAAAAGATAATACAAAATTTTTTGATACGGATAAAAACTTAATAGAATGGCTTGCGCAATATTCTCCAGACCAACATACGAGTTATTTGCGAGGATATTTGGGTAGAATGTTATTTTCCGGAGAAGATGCTGAAAAATCCGCAAGAGTACTCTCTGGAGGAGAAAAAGTTCGTTGTATGTTTGCTAAAATGATGGTTGAAGAAACAAATGTTTTAATAATGGACGAACCTACAAACCATCTGGATTTAGAATCAATTACCGCATTAAATAATTCCTTGATTGATTTTTCCGGAACAGTTCTTTTTACATCTCAGGATTATCAATTTATAAATACAGTTGCAACGAGAATTATTGAAGTTTCTCCAAATGGATATTTAAATTATCAAATGAGATATGAGGATTATATAAAAGATGAAAATGTTCAAAAACGTCGTGATTTAATGTATAATCCTAAAACTGTTAAAGACAAAAGCGGAAAATTAGTTAAAGAATTTAAGTGTTAATAACTTACTTTTTAGGGCAAATAATACATAGCACGAAGAAAAGTGAAAAATTTTGGAAAAAAAATCAATAAGAGAAAAATTTTTAAATACTGACAAAATAACAATTTTGTTTATTGCAGTTCTTTCGGTTGTAGTCTGTTTTGCCGTGTTTTTATTGAATTACGGCAAAATTAACATAAACGATGCAACTATCATTTCTACGCACGAAAGCGTTTTTTCAAAAGTTGAAGGTGAAATATATGATATTTTCGTAAAAGAAGGAGATATCGTTAATCAAGGAGATTTATTAGCCAAAATTTTTCCTGCAAAATACGAACTCGCTTTGAAAAAACTTGAAAGCAATAAAATTCAAACAAAAAAAGAACTTGCTCAATCTGAAACAATTTTGATAAAACGAACAAAAGAACTTGATTTGGCAAAGAAAGACTGTGATCGCTATCAATCTATGTTTGATGAAAATATTTCCACTAAAAAAGACTTTGATAGAAGCATAAATGAACTTGAAAATGCCAATTCGGTTTATTTGGCAGCAAAAAAAGAAACTGAAAATTTAAAAAACAAACTTTTCGATATTGAAAATGAAATTACTCATGCAAAAACAGATTTGGAAAACACAAATATCTTAGCACCTGAATCAGGAGAAATTACGAGTGTTTTTGCTCAAAAGAATGAGAAAATTGATAAAGATAAACTTCTTTTTTCAATTAATTCAAATGAATTGTTTATTGTTATTCCGAAAGAGAAGAAAAGTTTTTCAAAATTTATTGTCGGACAACCTGTAACTATAGAATTGAAAAATAGTCATTTTAAATTTTATGGACAACTGGATAAAATATTACAATATACGGATTCTGTTCAAGAAGATAATTCTGTAATAACCGATAAATGTATCATTTTATCGGTAAAAACAGATAAAGATTATTCCAATCAAATTGACGGATTTCAAAATATAAAAATGACGATTAAAACAAAATAACAACGAAAAAGCCACCGGAACCGATGGCTTTTTCGTCTTTGACAAATCTGAAAGTTGGGTTATTCAGCGAGCAATTTGTTAACTGCTTTTGTCAATCTTGATTTTTTTCTTGCTGCAGTATTTTTGTGGAAAATTCCTTTTGAAACACCTTGATCACAAAGTTTGTAAACAGTGCTAAGTGCTGCATTTACTGCATCTTGGTTTTTGGCTGCTGCTTCAGCGAGAACTACTTTAACCGCAGTTTTAACTTTAGATTTGTATGCTACATTTCTTTCGTGATTTCTTTCTGCGACTAAAACTCTTTTCTTAGCAGATTTAATATTTGCCATTTTAATTTTTCCTTTCTGTTGCATTAACTTGGGCACCGGCCCATCCGCAACGACACTTGTAAATTAACTTATTGACGGTCATTTTTATATTTTACAATATCTTCCGACCACCAACGAAAAGAATAAATTAACTATTCCATTCGTGTCCCACTTTAGTTTGAACTTACGTACTTCAAGTATTAAAGCAACATGTTCCGTGTGACGTCTTATCGTTCGGTGCCGTTCCGTCGATACCTCGCCCTAACCTGCACAGAGGATTGGTGAGTAATTAAATTTTATAACATAAATTTTTTATGTAAAGTCAGAATAATGTAAAAATTTTCTATTATTTTTTGTTAGAGCAAAAAGTGTATTTTGAGAGATGAGAATGTTACAAAAGTTTATAAAAGCATGGAAAAATAAGCAATTTTTTGAATTTACTGTTTTAAAGTATGAGTAAGTGTAAGTGTAACAATAATTATTTTAATCAATAGAATTAGAAAGTGAATTTATGAACGTAAGTGCAATTGGTGTAGTACAAAATGTAAGTTTTAATGCAAACAATCAAGTTAAAAAAGCAGAAAAGGTTCAAACTCAGGACATGACGGAACCGCAAAAGTTAGCGGCACCTTCAGCAGAGTTATTAAGAGCTAACGCAGGTATTAAAACAGCAAAGAAAAAAGAAAAAGACCCATATGGAGCAAGAGCCTTTTTAGATCAACATATTGCATCAGATGTTGTTAAGGGTGAATACAGAGAAAATCTTATCCACGCAATGGAAAAAGGTAATGTTGAAACGAGCAATATAGAAATGCAACTTACGTTAATTTCTGAGGGGAAATTGCACCCTCAAACAATTGCTGACTATTGGAAAGACGGTAAAATGTGTGACCAAATGGAAGCAGATATTGAAATGATGTATGATTGTTATGCAAACGGCAAAAAGGTTGAAGATGTTTATGTTCCTCCTGTAGCAACGCAAGCGGACGGTGTAAAAAATACAAAAGTCGGCGACGTTTTCCAAGTTGAAGGTCAAGACAATATTTATGTTAAAGACGGAGAAGATTCATCTCACCAATTAAAAGTAGATAAAGAAACATTTATGATGTTATTCCCACCGGCGCAAAGATTTGCAAGCAATCAATATTCAATTGGTGATTGTTATTGTGTTTCAACCCTAAATACAGTAATGGAAGATCCGCACGCAAGGGTTGCATTGTATGATGCATTTGAACAAGACGGAGAAGATATCCACGTTAAATATCCAAACGGAAAAGCAGATTATGTTGCTCATAAAGGAGAATTGGACAAGTCAACAAACCCGAAAATGATTATGCGTGGTGCGCAAGGCATGAGATTATTGGAGGATGCTTTTGGTCTTGAATTACAGGCGAAAGCAGAGGACGATTTCAGAACAATTATGAATGAAAAGATTGCTGCTAAAAAAGCGGAATATCAAGCAGAAAGTGACCCAAGAGAAAAAGCCATCATGAAAAAAGATTGGAACGGAATGAAGAAACGATTGGCTGATTTTGAGGAGTCACTCGCAAACCCCGGAAATAAAACAGTTGTACACCGTGATGATACAGGTATTGACATTGTTTATAAAGAAGACAGGTACGGTATGCAATTCTCTTCATTAAAAGAAGCTCCTGATCAAGATGATAAATACACAACACAAAAAGAATACTACAGAGGCTCATTAGGCGGATATCAACATCAAGTTATGGAACTTTTGGGCTTTGAAGGAAAGTGTTTAGATTCTGTAAAAGACAGACAAGAACTTCATGAATTGATACAAGAACCTT
This sequence comes from uncultured Muribaculaceae bacterium, assembly GCA_964550875.1. GTDB lineage: Bacteria > Cyanobacteriota > Vampirovibrionia > Gastranaerophilales > Gastranaerophilaceae > RUG841. The sequence continues at coordinate 25,275 of CAZKAS010000018.1, forward strand.
CAGCGGGAAAATATATGCTTGCAGCAGGAACATGGCCAGACGGCAGCAGAACGGAACAACCTGTTGCAAAGGATAAAGGAGTATTTTCTTTCCACGCATACACATTAGAATCCGTTAAGAACAATGATGGTGAAGTCAGAGTTCGTTCTACAAACCCTTGGAATACAGGTTTAGATGCAGATTTAACGGAAAAAGAAATGTTTGAATTTTTCCAATTTGTAGAAGTATACGATGTTCACGGATACAAAGGAATTAACAGACAAGATTCAAAAGAAGCGTAGAACTTCGGAATATTGAGAAGTATGATTAAAACCGCTCAAAATTGGGCGGTTTTTACTTTTTAACAGTTATTATTTAAAATTATTTATTTTTGTAATAAAATTCATATGTAGTCTTAAGAAAGAAAGTAAGAACAGATGAAAATAACAGTTATCGGAACAGGTTATGTAGGATTAGTCGCAGGAACCTGTCTTGCGGATATGGGAAATGACGTAATTTGTATAGATAATGATAAAGACAAATTAAATAAATTAAATCAAGGAATTATTCCTATATACGAACCAGGATTGGAAGAGCTGGTAAAATCGAACGTTCAAGAGAAACGACTTTCATTTAGTTCAGACATAGATTACGCAGTAAAGGAATCACAAGTTTGCTTTATCGCAGTCGGAACTCCGCAAGGAGAAGACGGTTCCGCAGACTTAAGTTATGTCTATTCCGTCGCAAAATTAATTGCAAAATCAATGAACGGGTACAAAGTTATTGTTAACAAATCAACTGTTCCTGTCGGAACGGCAGAAAAAGTTACTAAACTTATAAGAGAAAATACTGATTATGATTTTGATGTTGTATCAAATCCTGAATTTTTAAAACAAGGTAATGCGGTTGATGACTTTTTATCTCCTGACAGAGTTATTATTGGTTCAAATTCTGAGAGGGCTACAAAAATTATGCAGGAAATATACGAACCGTTTTTGAGAACAGCAAACAGAATTATTTTAATGGACGTAAAATCTTCGGAAATGACAAAATATGCAACAAATTCTATTCTTGCTACAAAAATTTCATATATGAATGAAATAGCAAACTTGTGTGAAAAAGTCGGAGCAAATGCAGAAATGGTTAGAGTAGGAATGACGACAGACACAAGAATAGGAAATAAATTTATGTTTCCTGGGTTAGGATATGGCGGAAGTTGTTTCCCGAAAGATGTAAAAGCTTTGATAAAGACAGGTAATGAGTTTGACTGCCCGATGAATATTATCGCCGCAACAGATGAAACTAACAAAAAACAACGACAAATGTTTGTTCAAAAAATCAAGAAATACTTTGGAGAAAATTTGCAGGGCAAAACATTCGCATTATGGGGGCTTGCTTTCAAGCCGCAAACTAACGATATGAGAGAAGCGCCGTCTATTACGATTATTGAGTCGTTACTGGAAGTCGGTGCAAAAATTCAAGCCTATGACCCGAAAGCTATTGATACTGCAAAATCAATTTTTAGTAATAAAATTGAATATTGTAAAAATGCTTATGAAGCGGTCATTGGTGCAGATGCTTTATTATTGATTACAGAATGGAATGAGTTTAGGCGTCCTGATTTTGACAAAATCAAATCTTTACTTAAATCTCCTGTAATTTTTGACGGAAGAAATTTATATAACGCTCAAAAAATAAAAGAAAAAGGTTTTACATATTTTCAAATAGGGAAAATTTAAGATAAGTTTGGAGCCAACGTGAAATTATTAAAAATCATAACAATTAATTTACTATCATTAGCTATAGTTTTGTTTGTTTTGGAAATTTATTGTTTAGTGAATGCATATAATTTTCAAAAAGAATACATTCCTAAAAAATCAGATACAATAAGATACTTGCTGTCAAGATACACAACCGATGTAAATCTTGAATATTACAGTGTCCCAAATGAAAAAATGCGACCGATTGCCGGAGAAAATTTAAAAAAAAATCCAATTATTCTTTTTGGCTGTTCCGTTACGTATGGAAATAAGTTGCAAGATGATGAAAATTTTTCAGGTATTCTTTCAAAACTTACAAAACGACCTGTTTATAACATGGCAGGTGATGGCTGGACATTTTCTCATATGTTGAAAAATCTTCAGACTAATCCTGTTCTTGAAAATATAAATCCTGAATATATTATCTATACCTTTATTACCGACCAAAAAAGAAGACTATATTTTTATCAAGGTTGGCCTCACGATACAGGATTATATTTAAGATATAAATTAGCCAAAGATAACAATATTGTTGAAATCAAACCAAAATATCAATTTTTCTGGCGATTATATCTTTTTAAAACAATTCAGTATAAAATTCAGGAATATAGAGATAAAAACATTGAAAATTCTAATTCCTTAATGTTTGGTATATTAAAAGAAAGCGTAAAAATTATAAAAAATCGTTATCCGAAAACGAAATTAATTATGCTTTTATATAGTGATAGTGATTGTAAAAAAGACGAACGAGATATATTGCAAAATTCTGATTTCCTTTCTGAATATGAAGAAAACGAAATAAAGAAATTAGGATTTGAGATTGTTAATATTGAACAAGAAATGGGTTTCCCTCCTTGTACAACAGAATATAAAGTAGATGATCATCACCCCTCGAAAAAATTTTGGATAGAATTTACTCCAAAATTAATTAAAAAATTTAATATGTAAAATACAAAAAAAGCACCCGATGAAGGGTGCTTTTATTTTTGAAAATTTAATTATGCAACA
>CAZKAS010000019.1:0-26775 GCA_964550875.1 uncultured Muribaculaceae bacterium
TTATATAACTAAATATCCCGTAACCTTTCAGTTACGGGATATTTGTATTGATACGATTATGATTATAATACGGATTATAATGGGGAGAATATTGATACCTGTTACGGTTGATATTGCGATTAGAAAATCTTGGAAGAGGTGTATGATGAACAGGAGGCTCGAAGCCTGTCATTCTTCCGTTTCTTAGTTTATTTCTCCTGTACTCGTTTTGATTGTAATTTCTGCTTGAAAAAATTTTGTTTCTAATTCTGTTTATCCTTGCAGGAGAAGAATATGATTGCCGGTATTTTGTATATTCATTACCGGCAAGAACTCTGTTTATAAGAGAAATTCTATCTTTAACACTTCCTGACTGAATAGTTCCAAAAAGTTCTTTTTCCAACCTTTCAAGTCTATTTTCTTGAGAATAAAAAGAATTTGATTTACCAAAAACTATTTTTTCGGCATTAGCAATATCATTTCTATAAATTCCGTTACTGTTGCCAAAAAGGCTAAAAGCTTCACAAGGCAATAGCAAAAATGAGAATATGAGAAAAAGATAAAAACATTTCATTATTTTCCCCTTTTTGTTTCAGGATAAATAAAGGGAAGAAAAACTGCATTGTCGAAAGGATTAGTCTAAATTCTTTAGTACATATAGGGTATCGTAAATTTGTTTTAACAATTTATCTGATTGATTGCGAATATTTGCGGGAGAATAAGTATCTCCTTCATCGGAATAAGGCATATATTTAGTATAAACTAACCCTTCTGATTTTAGAAAAGCTAATTGTCTTGCTTCTTCGGCAAGAGAAATCATAGCACGATAAGAAGCATAAAATCTTTCAGGACGATTTGCGTATTTTTTTTGAATAAAATAAGCATGGTCAATATAGTTACTTGCAATGGCATTGAACATTTGAATATTTTTTTCATCTTCAATGTAAGATTTAAACTTTTCAAGCAAAGTGATAATAGGTTGAATATCTTTTACATACTCGGCAGTACGGCCTTTTTTAATGATAATATCAACATATTCTTTATCTTCTTTCGGAACTTTTTGCAAGCGTTTTGGTTCTTTGTCACTGGTTTTAAGAGGTGGATATTTAATTTTTTTTGATTTAATTTTATAACTCATTTCAGACTCAAGGTCAGGCAAAGTTCCTTCATAACCTGCCCCCATAGTTAAAATTGCAACCGTAATTATCGCAAAAATCTTCTTCATAGTTAAATTATACCGTTTTTTTGAATAAAGTCATACTTTTAATATACGGTTTGTATTAAGTTTAATTTGACACACATCTTTAAATCACGACATAGACACAAAATTTTATTCAGCATACTTTAAAGACAAAAAAGGCGGAATGAAACCGCCTTTTATAATTTTAAAACTACATCATAAGAGACGCTTGTTTTTGTGCATGTTCATAAGCATCATACTGCTTTTCAAACTCAGGGTGCATTGCTTTATACGTCTCCGTGAAAGATTTAATAAAATCAGATTTACCTGTATCCACTTTTTCTAAGGCAATTACAAGTGGATCTGATTTTGTTTTTTCTTGAGGGTGCTTTTCATCGTATTCAGCCAGCGCTTTTGCTAACTCTGCTTCATACTCAGCCCATTCTTTCGTTTCCGGTTTTTTTGCTTTTGCACAACCATGATCCATAACAATGTCAATTCCAGTACCAAAATCTTTCGAGTTTGATTTATCAAAATTGGGATTTATTTGCAGAGAAGGCAATTCGCTTGAATCGGTTTCGGAAGGAGAATCACTATTTTCAAAAAAGCGTAAAAAAACTTCATCTCTAAAAGATTTTAATTCACTGTCAGGGAATACATCGTCTGAACTTTTCATCGCAGAATCAAAAATATTACCCTCAAATTTAGAGAAATCAACAGCACTTTTATCGGAAAGATTTTTGATGTCATCAAGAGAAACTTTTTTGTGAGAAACCAAACCAAACGAAAGATCCATAAATTATCCTTTCAATATACACCTTGCTACAAGAAAGTTATCGACAACAAAAATCAATTACTTTAACGAAAACACACTTTTGCTCTTCTCTTCTCTTCTATTCTATTAAAGAGCCTATCGTTATTGATTTTTCCTGTCAAGAAATTCATCTTTACATTTTGTTACATTTTCTTATTTTTGGATTCAAGAAGTAATCGCAACACTAACGCCTCAAGTATGTAGATATTTCTAATGATTATTACGAAAAGGTTACAAATCAGGCAAGAGTGTTTTCCAAACGAGATTAGAAAGTTGTCTTTGTAGGTGTTTTCGGGCAACTTTCTTCGATTTTCCCTCTCGTATTTTTTAGTGTAATATTCATTCCCTATTTTATCAAATCGTATCTGATGAATAGCAACAGAGTAAAGTATAGAATTTAATATTCTGTTTGAAGTATTTTTTCAAATTGCTGAATACAAATATCTTCGTTATTCTGTAACCATTTATATGCTTTAATGGTTGTAAGATTTTTAAATGGCAGAATTATTCCTAATTGATTAAAAGTACTTTTTAAATTATTTGTTATTTGATTTCTTTGATTTACAAGAAGTTTTCTTTTAGTAATAACTTGTTTAAGTTTAACAGTTTTAGTTGAGACTTTTTGTAATTTAGATTGAGCAGCAAAAAATGCGCATTCAAAAGTCCATGAAAGGTTACATACATACAGATGAAAACCGATACAACAAAAAACCACCTTTGCAGGTGGTTTAAATGGAGGAAGAGGTGGGATTCGAACCCACGGAACCCTTGCGGGTTCAACGGTTTTCAAGACCGGCCCGATCAACCACTCCGGCACTCTTCCTTTTGGTCTGTTTCACTCATTAGAAACTCCATCAGCTCCTAACTTCGCTTTAACTCGGTCTTGCTCTCCTATATTAAATTAAAAATTTTTAAATGTAAAGTAATTTTTTTAAGACCCTTGTAAAGATATGTAAACTTACAAAAGCCCCAAACAGCAAGCGTTTCCGGCATTATCACCATAAATCTAACAGAATATGCTTTTTACACTAACAAAAAAAATTATACTTATGGTTTGTTCCTAACGAAGTAATTTAATTACCGGAGAGCAAATGAACGAAATTAACAACAATATACATATAGTTTCGATTTCTACAAATCTGAATAAAACACCTGATGTTCAGCCACAAAAGGAAATTGCAAAAGAATCTGTTCAAGAACTTCCTGCCGATACCGGTATTTTGGGTAAGTCACAGGTAGCAAAGCCTGACAACATTCAGTCAGATATTGATTTCTGTTTGAAACAAACTCCTGCCTTTCTCAAAAAATGTGACATTTTCTTTGAAAACACTTTTGACAAATTATCTGCATCAGGAGATGAGTTTGCTTACGAGAAAGCTTGCGTTCTTGCAAAAGAATTTGCAAATGAATTTTCATAAATCGAAACAATTTTAATATAAAACTTCTTGAAACATGTTGGCATGATATGCTAACATGTTTTTTATCAGAAAAGAAGGATAAATTATGGTTGTTAAAAAGCCTATTTTTACGAAGGACAGAATTGTTTTGGCTTTAGATTGTGACTCGCTTGAAGATGCGGAAAAATACGTAATTATGCTTAAAAATTACGTCGGTTACTTTAAAGTCGGTATTCAACTTGCAATTGCTTGCGGATACAAAGAAACCGTTCAAATGATAAAAAAACACGGTGCAAAAGTTTTTTTTGACGGCAAATTTAACGATATCCCCTACACGACAGCAAAAGCAGCAGCAAATTTATTAAAAAACGGTGTTGATTTCTTTAACCTTAACGCTGTTGGGGGCTCTAAAATGATGCTCACGACAGTCAAACTGACAAGAGAAATTGCAAAAAAATTAAACATTCCAAAACCAACCATACTTGCCGTAACAACTCTTTCAAGTTTTGGACAAAAGACTTTATCGGAAGAATTAAATGTCAAAGGCAATATTGAGGAATACGGTATTCATCTTGCAAAGATAGCAAAAGAAAATGAAATGGACGGAGTTGTTGCTTCTGCGGCAGAAGCTGTCAAAATTCGGCAAGAACTTGGTGAAGATTTTATAATTATGTGTCCTGCCGTTCGCCCGTCTTGGTCGGTTGTTAATGATCAACTTCGTGTAGTTACACCTTCAGAAGCAATTAAAGCAGGTGTTGATTATATGATTATAGGCAGACCGATTACTTCTCACGACAACCCTGTTGCAGCAGCAAAATTAATCATAAATGAAATTGATGATGCAGTTGCTCAATGCAGACAACAAGTAAAAGAGGATTTTTTAAAATGATTATAGGCGCACCTGCTGAAATTAAAAAGGAAGAAAAAAAAATTGCACTGACTCCCGATTTAACAAAAACTCTGACATCTTTGGGACATGAAGTTTTAATCCAAAAAAATTTCGCAATTTTATCAGGATTTAAAGACGTTGAATATACCAAAAATGGTGCAGAAATCGTTAATACCGCCGAAGAAGTTTATTCTCGTTCGGACGTAATCATCAAAATTAATCCGCCATTGTCTGATGAATATGATCTTTTAAAAGAAAATCAAATTATTTTTGCATTTTTCAAATATTCAGATAAAAATGCTTTAATGGAAACTATTTTAGAGAAAAAAATCACAACAATAAGTTATGCGGAAATAATTAACGAAAACGGTAATTTCCCTTTCATCGAAGCTGGTTCTGAAATAGTTGGGAAAGCAATAATAAGAGAATGTTCCGCATTTGCCGAAAAACATATGGGCGGAGCATTATTAGGCGGAACTATCGGTGCAAATCCTTTAAAAATAACAGTAATCGGAGCAGGTATTGTCGGCAGCAGTGCTGCAAAATGCGCAAAAGCAATCGGCGCAGATGTTTCTGTTCTGGATATAAATTATGAAAAGCTGAAAAAAGTTTCTCATGAAATTGGAGTGAATACGTATTTTGCAAACAAATCAAATATCGCAAAATTATTGGAAGAAACCGATTTTTTAATTTGCGCCGTAAAAGCAAACCCCTTTAATTCACCCATTATTACTGCAGAAGATACGGCAAAAATGAAAAAGGGAAGTTTGATTTTTGATGCAGGATTGGCATCAGGGAATGTCGCTGTTGAAACTTTGGATACCGTTACAACTCTGAGCAGCCCCATTTCAGAAAAAGAAGGATTATTCTACTTTTCCGCACCTGATATTGCTTCTTTAGCCGCAAAAACGATTGCCGTAACGATGTCGGGAATTTTATCAAGATATATTATTCCGATTATTTCAAACAAAGATATAATTTATTCGCTAATGGACTGCAAAGAACTTGTTTCCGGTGTTTTAACCTATAACGGAAAAATAACAAACGAAAAAGTTGCGGAAATGTTTGATGAAGAAGTTTACGAACTTTCTATGCTTACAGGGTTTTAACGAACACAAACAAGGAAAAAGTTATGGTACAAACAGAAGAATTTAGCCTTTCTTTAGGAGATTGCAAAACTTCATAACTTTTCAAGTCTTACATTTCATAATATTGCTTAACTTTATTATAATTTAAAGTTTTAAAGAACATTTTCCCTGCTATTGTCGGGTTTAGTTGTCTTACTTTAGAAAAATCAAAAACGAGAACAGCACCTTCATCGTAACAATCTTTTTTATAAACAAAAAATAACGGTGTAATTTTATATCCGGAAACTTTACCGTTTCCGCCACGTTCAGTTCTCAACGATAATTTATTTTTTTCTATTCTTACCATATTTGTTCCGTCAAATTTTGCATTCAAATTTAAAAGAATTTTTTTCAATGCATTAGGAGTCCAAACTCTATAGTGATTTCTTCCCGCAGGTCTTATTTCACCTTCTATCTCAGCCCAGAGAGAAACTTGATTTACGGGCAGCATAACCAAATATCCGTTAATATCCTCCGTACAAATTACATCAGCATATTTTTTTGAATAATTGTTAGATACTGCAATATTAACGCTCTCTTTTGAAAAATCATGAATATTATTACCCATAACATTAAAGAAATTCAGTCCGACTTGTTCTTTCAACATTTCAGAAAACTGAGGATAATTATTTAAAAAACTATCCGTTACCAACAAATCACCATCTTCAAAATACTTTGGCAAATCAGGTTCACTGGTTTTTGCACATGGTTCTTTAAACTCAATTGTATAAATATTCAAATCAGCTACCGTTATCAACGCACTATCAATACCGTTACGACCGCCTGCTTGAATTAAAATTCTAGTTTTATCAGAATTGGAATATGCGTATCTTGGGAACAAATTATAAGACTCCAACAATGACTTAATTGAAGCAGGAATAAAATTTTCTTCTTCAAGGCAATTGGTAAAAACGCACAAATTCAACATATTTGCGAGAGATTGAGAATATACACATTCACTAAAAACAGCAGATTGTATATTTTTCCCTGAAATTATACTTTTCCTTATTTGATGAGTCAATGCAGGACATTTATCCTGCAATAATTCTAAATCAATATTCTTTTCACGAGAAGTTGCATTTTTCCATAACCTTGCTCTTTCTTGTTTATTGAAAATAACTTTTGTCGGATAAAAAGAATAAAATTCACTCATTATTTTTTTTTGTAATTTTGTCAGCGGAATGTTTTTTTCCATTATTATCTTACTCAATTATGTATTTTTTACATATTATTAAAAGCTATTTATGAAAATTTTATTGGAATGAAGAGTTTCAAAAATATCAACAGAATTTTCACAACCCAACATTTCTAATATTTTCTTATTAATTTTTTTCCTGTATTCCTCCGGAAATTTTATATTTTCCTGTTCAACACCTGCATTCATTTTTTTTATAACATATTTTAATTCTTTATCCATCATCTCTTTACAAACATTGGAAAAGAAGATTTTATCTTCATCAGTCAACAAATTATATGGAACAGGTAGCTTATTAAATAAACCGACAGGATATGTTATAGCGCCGTCATATACACGCCACCACCAATAGGCAAAACTTGAATTAATAAAGCAGTATAAAAAATTAAAAACATTTTCATCTTTTAAATGCAACGTTATAGAGCCTGAACGATTTAACTTTCTGTACGATGCCGTTGTATAATACCTGCAAGTGTTTGGAATATCTAAAGTATATTCACCGAAACCATCTGTAATCAAATCTTTAATTACAAAATCAGAACAACTTTTCCATTTATCAAAAACATCAATCAAATTTTTATCAATTTTTTCAAATACAGTGTTATTGAAATCTATTACTTGATATCTGTCAGGCAACAAAGATTCAAGAACTTTTGGAGATAAAAGTTCTGCTCTTTCCACATTTTTAAACCTGATTAACGGAGAAATTCTAAAACCTTTTTTATCGGATTTATGCATAACCGTTATTGCCGCTCTCACCGAATTTGCTGTATTTGTGTTAAAAACACCGTGTTTTCTGCCGCAAAATATATTCCCCGGAACATTATCAAAGGACACAACAAAACCATTTCCGTATTCACTCATAAATTTTCTTAATGATGAAAATTTATTTCCGGAAATAAAACTGAAAGGAGTAATTATTACGGAAGAAAGAGATTGATTAATAATTTTTTCCATAAATGAAGAATAAAACTCTTTGGAATCTTTCAAAACATCAGTCAAAATCCAATTTTCTTTAAATTCTGATATTGAGGCATAAGGAGGATTTGATATTACTTTTGAATTTACGGGCAACGTAATATTTTCATCCAAAAAATCGCAACATATTTCATGAATATCTTTTTCATATTCAATACCATATTTAACCATTATTGATGTTTTACAAATCTTTAAAGCAATCTCATCAATATCATAAAGATACAATCTCCCCGAAGAAATTATTTCTATTGCTTTGTCATATCCGACGATGTTGAGATAGGTTAAAATCAATTTGCCTGTTCCGCAACCGACATCACAAATATTATATCCCTCAGTGTTATTAAACCATTTTCCCATCACAAGAGAAATATCATCAGGAGTATAATATTGCCCGCTATTTTTTTTTAAATTTTTATCAATTAAAGCCAAAGCAACTTCATACATTTCCCCAAAATTATCAACTTTTAAAAAATCTTTATTTTCTCCATTTTCGATAACGTAATCACAAATATACTCCCAAGTTTTTTCCAAGCCGATATGATTAATATCAAAAATATAATCATCTAAACAATAATTAGCAAACCTATTTTGTTGTTCTCTTTGCGAAAACTTTATAGATTCAGAGTTATCAAAAAAAGATAATTGCAAATTTGACTTTTCCATACTTGCCTACAAGAGTAATAAAACCTTATGTTAGAAATTATAGCATGGAATTAAGCGATAAAGACAACCAACCAGCATAAATTTAATCAAAATCACCGAATAGAGAATTTGTATTAAATCTGGTACCGATATAAATTTTATGCGAATTTGAAGAAGAATTTTCCGCCAATTTATAGACATAATTCACAACAAATTTACAGTGAGGATTATTATAGAAGTTAATGCCCGCAGTAAATTCTTGTTCAGGATCAGAAGCACCTTGTTCTTTGAAATGGTCATATCTACCCAAAAGTTCAATTTTAGGTGTAACTTTATAAGCAAGAGTAGAGAAGAAGCCCTGACCGTTTGAGTCATCAATGTATTTACCTCCGGCACCATTAGCATGAGCATATTCAAAATCCCAATACCATTTATCACGTTGATATTGAGCATAAGCAGAATACACAGAGTAATTATTAGCGTGGCTGGCATCACCGACATCAATGCTTGAGCCGATTTTCAAATCGCCGTACTTACCATCATATTTTGCGAGCGGTTTGATAGCAACATTTCCTGCAAATTCAGAACCTTGAAACATTTTATTCATAAATCGGCTGCTATCGTACCAACCCAAATCATATTCAAGATATTTATAATCAGCAATATTACGAATACCAAAAGAACGTGCATCAGCAAAATTTCTGTAAATTTGTCCACGCTTTATCAATTTAATTTTTGAAGAAGACAAACCACCCTCTATACCGACAGGAACACGAGCATTCCCAATTCTGATTTTTTGATTGGGAGTAAAGTTATGTTCGACATAAAGATTTGAAAATTTTTGGAAGAAATGATTATCATAATCAAGATCTCTAACGAAATTATAACTAACATTAAGTTTAGTTTTATTATCTCTCAAAAGGGTTTCTGTAGTAAGTTCAACGGAATTAAAATTGACTAAATCAGAGAAATCGCCGTCTTTAACAGACATTTCATTATCCATTCTAACATAAGCACCGATTTTGAAATTTTTGACCAAACCGCTTTCAAATTCATGCCCGCTTTCATCAACCAAATTCCAATATTTAGATTTAGGTTGAAGAATTTTTTGAGCAAGAGTAGTTTCTTGATTTTCAAATAGAATTTCTTTCAAAGACTGTTTTTCCGGAACATCAAGTTTAATTTCATCAAGTGTTTCTTTTTGAAGCTCTTCAATTGCAAAACAAGGAGCAAGAGAAAAAGCAAAAGAGAAACAAAATAAAGCAAAAATAACCCTTTTGTCTAAAAAACCAAATTTTAATCTCATAACAAACTCACCACTCTAACCTACACAAAAAGATTATACAATAAAACAAAAAAATTGTCATGTTGATATTGCGGAAGCGCAACAAATATGATAAACTTTAAACAAAGTCAAGTAATGGAGGTTTTAATGTCAAGAGAAGGCAACTCATTGATGTTCGGGATAGGAGTGCTTGCAGGAGTAACAGCAGGCATTATAGCGGGAATATTATTAGCGCCGGCATCAGGAGAAGAATCAAGGAAAAAGTTAGAAGAAAAGGTAAGCGAAATCGCAGAGAATTGTCCAAGTACAGAAGAAACAAAAAGACAAGTACTTGAAACAGTAGATGTTGTACAATTTAAAATAGAAAAAGCAATAGACAGAGTAAAGAACGCAATCAAAGCAAGACAACTTGCGAAGGCAAAAGATAAAGAACAATCAGTTTACGGAATATAGAGGAAATTATTGAATGAGTCAAACACTTGAAACATATTTTGGAATATTTTTATCAGTATCGGCAGTGTTATTGATAATAATTTCCGTATTTTTAATAAAATGGCTGATAGAATTATCGAAATTAACGAGCAATATAACAGATATAACGGCTGTTATAAAGAGTGATTTAGAGCCCACCGTAAAGGAATTACAAATAACGTTAAAGAGCATTAATTCCATTATGAAGGCAGCAGATAAGAATGTAGCAAATTTCAAAGGATTGGCAGCAAAAATATTAGGTGCGGGAACAATAGCGGTATCAGGATTAAAAGGACTAACCGGCAGTTTTGGGAAGGGAATGGCAGCCGGATTTAAGTTTTTCAGGAAATAGTACAATAAAGGAGATAGCAAAATGTCAGTAGTAAAATTTTTCGCAGGATTTGCAGTAGGCGCAGTTGTTGGAGCAGTTGCAGGCATCTTGTTGGCACCACAATCAGGTGAAGAAACTCGTGAACTTATCGCAGAGAAATCAAAAGATTTGAAGGATAAAGCACAAGATTCAGTTGGAGAACTTCAAGATAAAGCAAATGAAATTATGGCTAACTTGCAAGAAAAGGGCGATGAACTTATTGAAAAAGTTCAAAAAATGATTAAAAAGGAAGAAAACGCATAGTTTTTCAAAGTTAGGAATCCGTTTCCAAGCGATATTAAGAAATTGCCCGAATGGGTAATTTGTACTAAACTTATTGTCGTAAGGAAACGGATTTTTATGTATAAAAAATTATTTTTAATAATTACGGCGATACTATTTTTTTGTGCTGCTCCAGTATTTTGTTATGACAAAGAAACTTTTGTCAGAGTAGGGATAAGCGACAATTCTTTTTCAAAATATACCTTTGAAGAAGTTGAATTATATTCAGAGGCAGAAATGACAATAATTGATGCTTCTACGGGGCAGACTTTTAATCCAGAAAGCAGACAAATTTTTGTAAAGCTAAATGGCGGATATATTGATGTATATGAAGGAAACATATTAAAAATAAAGGGTTCGACAGGAACAATAAACATAAAGACGGCAGAAGATTCAACAATCAGCATTAAAAACCTTAGAAGAGGCGGAAAGCAAGCAACTTACAGGGGAAGAATAGATTTAATAAGAAATCCGAAAGGAACGGGATTTTCAGTTGTAAATGTAATTAATTTACAAGATTATTTAAAAGGAGTAGTTCCGAACGAAATGCCTGTAAGGTTTGGATTAGAAGCATTAAAGGCGCAATGCGTAGCAGCACGAAATTATGTAATAAAAGCAACTGAACATTATTCACCGTTATATGATGTATATGATTCGGTTGCAAGTCAGGTATATTTTGGTGCAAACACGGAAAAGAGCCTTTCCAATAGAGCAGTAGAAGAAACAGACGGAATATTTTCTCTTTATAACGGGAAATTAATTCTTGCGTTATACAGTTCAACGGCAGGCGGATACACAGAAAGTTATGATAACGCATTCATAGATCAATCGAAAGGATTTTTCCAAAATTCACCGCACCCATACTTAAAAGCAGTTCCTGATATAGAGGGAATGAAAAGTCTTTCAGAAGAAGCAAGAGCAAGAGAATTTTACACAACAACTCCTGAAACATTTGATAACGATTCACCATTATTCCGTTGGACAAGGGAATGGGAAATGGAAGAATTTATTGAAATGCTAAATACGACAATGAGAGAACAAAAAAGCACTACCAATTTTACAGAGGAGGATAAATTTTCGCAACTTAGAGAACTCAGGATAAAGCAGCGAGGAGAATCAGGGAAAGTAATGCATATTGAAATAATGACGGAAAACGGTACTTATACAATAGCGAAAGAACTTGTATTGAGAAGACTTTTCAAGAAAAGCGGACGAGCATTACCGAGTGCAAATTTTATATGTGACTCATACATAGATGAAAACGGCAATACGAAAATAAAATTTACGGGCGGAGGCTTTGGACACGGAGTTGGAATGAGCCAATTTGGTGCGGGAAAAATGTGCGAAAAGGGCTATAATTTTGTTGATATATTAGAACATTATTATTCAGGAACAACTGTTGGAACATTGCCTGTAAAAATAACTTCAGAATATGGAAAAAACAAAGCAAAACAAAGTTTTTTTGTTTCTTCAGGATTATCTGCGGAAATTGTATTTAGTGAAATTTCAGGGCTTGACAAAATCAATATACAAGTAAACGGAATGGAAGCCAAGACAGAATTTGGTACATTTTTCAACAGGAAAACGACATTTGACATCACACAATATATAAAAGAAGGAGAAAATGTTGTTGATATTGAAATTCCGGCAGAATATAATGATGCAAAAGCCGTTACTTACTACATAAAATTAAAAGGAAAACAACGAGATGTCCACAAAAAATATATCCTTATTTAATGCGGCGAAATTAGTTGCTTTAGTGACGATTGTATCGAAATTTGTAGGATTTCTGCGAGATGTTGTAATTGCAAAATATTATGGAGCGGGAATGGTTTCAGACGCATATTTTTATGCATATCAAATTCCTGCATTAGCTATTATTATTTTAGGCGGAGTCGGGGGGCCGTTTCACAGCGCAATTGTTTCCGTTTTTGCGAAAATGATACCGACAAATGCAGATAAAGCAGATGAGAAGGCAAATCGGCTTTATAACACATTTTTAACAGCATCATTTATAATGTTTGCGATTATAGGGATTTTAATTTTTATATTTGCGGAACCGATTATGAAATTGATAATCAGTAACGGAACGCCGACACTGGTACATCTTGCGGCAATACATTTAAAAATAATGTCACCTGTTTTTGTTATCGGAGGAATAATCGGAGTTTACTACGGAATTTTAGTAACTTTTAAAGAATTTTTATTCCCGAATTTATCTCCGGTAATGTTGAGCATAGTAATTATTGCGGGAGTAATGATTGCAACGAATGATTCTAACGGATATATACTTGCGGCAGCGACGACACTGGGAGCATTTGTTCAACTGGGATTACAAGTTCCAAAAGTCAGACAGATAGGTTTCAAATTAAAACCGAATTTTGAGTTTAAAAACAATCCTGAATTCAAGCAATTACTGGAACTTTTATTTCCTGCGATATTGAGTTCGACAGTAGGACAAATATATGTATATGCAGATATGTTTTTTGCATCACACGTAGGAGATGGAGCGTGGTCAGCGGTAGGATATGCAAACAGGATTTATCAATTTCCGGTTGGAATTTTAGTAACAGCATTTTTAGTACCGCTTTTTCCTGTCTTTTCAAGTTTAGTTGGAAAAGGACAGATTGACGAAGTCAGAAATTATTTTAATAAGGGAATCGGAGCATTAAATTTCATAGCATTTCCTATGTTAATAGCGATTATTTTGCTTGCACACGATGCAGTATATTTAGTTTTTCAGAGAGGAGAATTTACGTCAGAAGCGACGGCAATGGTAGCAAGTGCCTTAATTTACTTAAGTTTTGGAATAATTCCGTACGTATTCAGAGATTGTATAACGAGAATTTATTATGCGTTCAATGACTCAAAAACGCCATTTTTTGTTGCAACATCATCAATTTTGTTAAAATTTTTATTAAATTATTTGTTAATTTGCAAAATGAATTTAGGAATAGGCGGCATAACGTTATCAACAACTCTTGTAACACTTGTAAACGCAACATTATTGGGATTATTACTCAGAAAAAAAATGGATATGCAATTTGGAATTTATTTCAAAAATTTATTCAAAACAGGAATAGCGGCACTGTTAACTTTCATTATTTGTTCATTTGGATATAAATTCATAACCGAAATTACATATAAGTTATTATCGTTTGGTTATACAAATTGGATAATAGTTGCAATAAAAACGGTAATTATGTTAATTTTATGCGGAATAATTTATTTAATTTTTGCAAGTTTATTTAAAGTAGAATTTATGAAAGAAATCACGGTAAGAATAAATGAAGTTATCAGAAGAAAAGCAAAGCACGATTAATGAAATATTGAATAATGGCGGTATAATTGCATTTGTGACAGATACTGTTTGGGGAGTAGGCTGTTTACCAAACAATAAAAAAGCGGTAGAAAAAATTTATGAATTAAAACACCGGGATAAAGCAAAACCGCTGATTTTGATGTCAAATAAGGAAGAACATCTTTTTCCGTACATTAAAAATGTTTGTCTTAAGGCAAAAGAATATATGAAAAAATTTTTTCCGGGAGCATTAACACTGGTTTTTGAGAAATCAGAATTAACGCAGAATTACATAACGTCAAACAAAGAAACAGTAGGAATAAGAGTTCCTGCCAATGAGATATTTCAAAAATTATGCGGTATAATTGAAGGGCATGTACTTGCAACAACGAGTGCAAATATGTCAGGAGAAGAACCGGCAATGACATATGAAGAAGTTGTTGAAAAAATAGGAAGCCACGTTGATATAATTATAGAGGACGAATACGAACAAGCGACAGGAGAGCCTTCAACGGTAGCAATGATAACAGAGGAAAGAACAACAATATTCAGGCAAGGAAAAGTCAAGTTATAAAATGAAGAACAACAAAATCGTACAATTATCAATATTTATAAGTTTATTATCATTGGCAGTTTTATTTATAGTCATTCCGGCATTTAATGACCGACATTCAAATATTTCATTGGCAATGACATTGTTATTTGGAGCAGCTTCATATTATTTTTTAAAAGATTTTTCAAAAGGAATTGCGATAGGGAGTGTAATACTTCTTTTGACAATATACAACTGTTTTGACTATGCATTTGACATACATAACCCAAATTTTTTCAGGATAGCGATTTTAATTTCACAAACGGCAATTTTTATATTTGCATATTACTGCGGAAAAATAACGAGAATAAAGACGGCGGAAAGATTCAAGAATGAAGTTTCAAAATACGTTTCACCAACTGTATTAGAAAGCATAGACATTGATACCGACAAGAGAATATCAAGCGTAGGGAAAAGGGAAAATGTCACTGTGATGTTTCTTGACATAAGGGGATTTACAACGATTGCGGAACAACATTCCGCAGAAGAGGTTACGGAGATATTGAACAATTATTTCAGAGAAATAATTCCCGTGATAAAGAAACATGACGGAGTGATAAATAAATTTATAGGAGATGCAATTCTTGCAGTATTTAGCGGAGAAAGTCCTGAAATACATGCGAAGAATGCTGTTAGGGCAGGCAAGGCAATACTAAAGAAGTTAAAGAATTTTCAACATATACAGGAAAGTGAAGGCAGGGAAAAAATCCAAGCGGGTATAGGAATAAACACAGGCATAGTTTTTCTTGGAAATCTTGGTAATGAAGAACGTTGTGAATACACTGTAATAGGAGATACAGTGAATGTTGCAAACAGAGCGGAACGAGCAAACCGAATATATAAAACCGAATTTTTAATAACCGAAAATACTTATCCTTACGTAAAGGATATCGCAGATGTAATAAAAATCAGTGATGTTCAAATGAAGGGAAAGAGGGAGAAGGTAAATGTATATGAAGTATTGCGAGTAGCGGAGCAAGAAGAGCAATGACGGATTTTTTGACGAAATCCGAACTAAAGAAACTTCAAGCGGCGATTGATATTGAAGTTAAGCATCAATACATAGACATAAAGGGAAGAGAATGTCCTTTTTCAGTTTTTATGAAAAGGGAAACGAAGAAGATATTTCAAAAAACAGGAAAGAACCCAAAATGGGAAACGTTAATTTCAGCATTTGAATATTATCCTTATGATACGTTTGTTACCAGAAAAAGAACGATTTCAAGATTTGTAACTCTTTTAAAGCAAGAATTAAACCCATATCAGCAGGGGGATAATGTAGAAAAATCGGATAAAAAATTTGAAACGGATATATATTTAAAAGATGTAACATATCTAAGAGGAGTAGGGGAAAAGACCTCGTTATTACTGAATAAACTTGGCATATACACAATATATGATTTACTGACATATTATCCCAAAAGGTATATAGATTACTCATCACGCTCAATGATAAACGAACTCAAAGAGGGAGAAGACGTAACAATTTTTGGGACGATTATATCGGTTAAAAACTTCACCAGTAAAGGGAAATTGACGGTTGTAAACGTAAAAATAGCCGATGAAAGCGGAAATTTAGACTTAACATATTTTTATGCAAATACAAACAGATATATGGTCGAAAGATACAAAAAACAATTTCCGCAAGGGAGCAAAATAATGGTTTCAGGCAGGGTAAAAAGGGATAGTTATACAAAGAAAATGACCCTTTCCAAACCGGAATGTCAAATTGTTGATGGAGATTTTTTTGAAACAAACAATTTGAATGCAGGAAGAATAGTCCCTGTTTATGCACTATGTGAAAATTTAAACATAAAAACACTTCGTAAAGCGGTTGCAAATGCACTTACAGATTATAAAGATAGAATTAAAAATGTAATACCTGACGAAATTCGAGAGAAATATTCACTTCCGAATAAAGTGCAAGCGCTTAATTCAATTCATTTTCCCAAAAATTTTCAAGATGCGGAAACAGCAAGAACAACGTTAGTATTTGAAGAGTTGTTTTTATTAGAAATAAAAATGGGAATAATAAAAAGAGAATACACAAATTCACTAAAAGTTTCACCGTTAAAGACCGAAGAAAACGGACTTGTACAGAAGTTTATAAGAAACTTGCCATTTGAACTTACAAATGCGCAAAAGAGAGCAATTAATGAAATCTTCAATGACATTAATACGGAAAAGCCAATGCAGAGATTATTGCAAGGTGACGTTGGCTCAGGAAAGACGGTAGTTGCTTGCACAATGTTATTAGCAGCAATAGAAAACGGATATCAAGCAGCGATTATGGCACCGACAGAAATATTAGCTGCGCAACACTTTAATAATTTTGTGAAGATGTTGACACCACTGGGAATAAATGTACAACTATTCACATCATCAAACCCCAAAAGATTAAAGACGCAACTTGAAACAGATTTAAGAAACGGTCAAATTGATATAGCGGTAGGAACACATGCCTTAATACAGGACAGCGTAGAATTTAAAAACCTTGGAGCGGTAATTATAGATGAACAACACCGATTTGGAGTAAAACAAAGGAACTTATTAAAGAATAAAGCAATTTTACCGCAAATGCTTACAATGAGTGCAACTCCGATACCGAGAACTCTTGCACTGACGGTTCATGGAGATTTAGATTTAACGATAATTGATGAACTTCCGGCAGGAAGGAAGGAAATAAAAACAAGTGTACTAAGCCAAACCCAACGCAAGAGAGCACTGGATTTAATCAGATTGGAAGTTAGCAAGGGACATCAAGCTTATATAGTTTTTCCCCTTATAGAAGACTCGGAAACAATATCGGCAAAAGCAGCAACAACAGAGGCAAACAACCTTCAAAGCGGAGAATTAAAAGACTTAAAAATAGGACTTCTTCACGGAAAAATGAAAACAGAAGAAAAAGAAGAAGTGATGAACAGATTTAAAAATAAAGACTATGATGTTCTTGTAAGTACAACCGTTGTAGAAGTCGGAGTAGATGTTCCGAATGCAACCGTAATGATTATAGAAAATGCCGAAAGATTTGGACTTTCGCAACTGCATCAACTTAGGGGACGAGTAGGAAGAAACGCACTTCAGTCCTATTGTGTACTGATATCTTCATCGTCAAACCAAGATACAAAAACAAGACTTGAAATTATGACAAAAACAAATGACGGATTTGTAATAGCGGAAAAAGACCTCGAAATAAGAGGCCCCGGAGCATTTTTAGGTGTAAGACAAAGCGGACTTCCTGAATTAAATTTAACCGACTTAACAAAAGATTTACAAATTTTGGAAGAAGCAAGAAAATCCGCACTGGAATTTCTTCAAGCAAACGACATCGAAAAATACCCTGAATTAAAACGAAATATAAAACAAATTCAAGGAATTAGTAAAGATATCGGAATTCCCGACTAATTTTTTTCCCAAACCGTTATTGCCCACTTACCTTGATTTTCCTTAAAAATCGGCTTTAATTCAGCATTGGCATAATTTTCAGCCATATTGTCAATGTGACTGAAAATCAGGAATAAAAACGGTAATCTCTGAAATTTATTTTTATCTTCTAAAACTTCCGACATTCTTTCCTTATTTACAAAAGAAACAGATTTTAATGAAATTAAAGCAAATTTGTCACCTTTTTTCATTTTATTAAAGAAAAAATGATGTAAATAACTGTCGAAAAATTGATTTTCACCACTTTTAAAAGACTCACAGAAAATTTCTTTTCCGTTTGACATAATAAAAGAATGAAGAGGAGGTTCATGCATAAGTCGATATTGAAAATTATATTTAGTTAAAGATTCAACGAAGAAATCCGACATGTTGATATATTTATCAAACCTATAATCCTCATAATAAAGCAGCAAAATATTATCACCTTTTTTCAAATTTGCATCTTTAATTAAATTTGCAACGGCTTTATGTCCTTCTTCACGATTTAATTTTTGAGGAGCGAAATCACTAAAAAAGATATAAAACATCATGGGCAAAAACAACAACACAGATAGTGTTTTTTGAAAAAATCTAATTTTGAAAGAATTTAATCCAATAGTGATTAAGGCAATAAAAATCGGATAAATTTCCATAGTATATTTTGTAACGAGAACCATTTTTCCGGAAGCAGAGGCTAAAATCATAACAAAAAGAGTTCCGAAAAAAATGAAAGAAAGTATTTTAATATTTTTGTCAGGATTAGATAAAGTTTTAGAAATACAACAAAGAGAAATAAATAAAGGTAACAAAGAAAATATAAAATAGCCCCAATTGATGCCAGATTCTTTAACCAAAAAAGAAAATAAAGATTGAGGCGTATTAACGATGTTAATCTGAATAGGAGAAATATAATCAGCAAAGACAAAGAACAACTTTGTTAGAGAAAAGTCAGACCAAAACTGAGAAAGATAACTTGCTGTCAGAGTTTTGTACAAGAAAGGGAACAGCGGAAGCATTGTCAGGAAAGTCAATAGCACGATTAGTGTTATTTGACTGATATAAATTTTATTTTCTTTTCGTAAGGAATAAAACACAGCAACAAAATTAAAGAACACGAACACAAAACCGATTGTATGAGTAAGCATGAGCAGAACATTAGTCAGATAGAAGAACAAATAGTTCAAATAAGATTGCTTTTCGAGCAATTTCAGAGTAACGAATACTGCGCAAGCGGAGAAGAGGAATAATAAGGAATAGAAGCGAACTTCTTGGGAAAAATATATCATAAAACCGCTGAAAGCAGAAAGCAAAGCGCAGACGAGAGCGGTTTGAGAATTTTTCAATATTTTACCGATTTCAAACATGACCCATACACCCAAAATGCTTGGTAATACAGAGGAAATTCTCAGGGATAAATCCTGATTTCCAAAGAGAAGAGTCCAAAGTTTGAGATAGAAATAATAAAAAGGCATGTGACAATTTTTATAAACAGCATCAAAGAAGTCGTATATTAGAGGTTTTTGAGAAATAAACCAACTGACATACTCATCGTTCCAGAGCCCGAAAGGCTTATCAATGGACATTAAGCGGATAAGCAAGGCTATGAGCAGAATAAAGAACAGATTTAAATAAACTCTTTTATCGGACATTTGTAACAATTCGTATTTATTGTGGTAATATAGATAATTATAGAACATTGTATAGAAAATGGGAATAAAAAAGAATAAAATTTTATGAAACTTATAATACAGATTCCGGCATATAACGAAGAGATATCATTACCGTTAACACTTTCATCTATAAAGAGGGAATATGAAGGTATAGACGAAGTAGAGATTTTGGTAATAAATGACGGAAGTACGGACAGAACGAAATATATAGCGGAAGAATATGGAGTAGAGCATATTTTAAATTTTGCCACGAATAAGGGATTAGCCAAGGCATTTATTTTGGGATTGCAATATTGTTTAGATGCAGGAGCGGACGTAATAGTAAACATAGATGCCGACAATCAATACAATGCAGATGATATAGATAAATTGATATGGCCGATAGTCAATAACAGGGCGGATATAGTTATCGGAAAACGTCCTGTTGAGCGGATAAAGCATTTTTCGCCGATGAAGAAGGTATTGCAAAAGATAGGAACAAAGGTTGTAAAGTTATTAAGCAGTACTGGAACAGAAGATGCCCCCAGCGGATTTCGAGCATTTTCACGAAAAGCTGCAATGCAAATTAACGTATTTGATAATTACACCTATACGATAGAAACTATTATGCAGTCGAAAGCAAAAGGGTTTGTTATCGAGTCAGTACCGATAAGAACGAATGACGGTTACAGGAAGTCGAGATTAGTAAAAAATCTGTTTGATTATGTAAAGAAGTCAGCATTTACGGTATTAAGAATGTTTATAATATACCGACCGTTCAGATTTTTTGTAATAATCGGAGGAATATTTTGCATAGCGGGAATTTTAATATGGGCAAAATACTTTTTGTCAATGTTAAACGGCTCCGCAGAGAATCACATACAATCATTAATATTTTCAGTAATTTTAATTTTTTGCGGAGTACAGACAGCAATTTTAGGTGTAATAGCTGATTTATTAGCGATAAACAGAAAATTATTGGAAGATATCCAAGTTCGAGTAAAGGTTTTAGAGCAAAAAGATAGTCAAAAAGATTAACCACTGAGGCATTAACAAAAGCCAATATTTTTTCGTAATGTTGCATTATGAAAAAGTATGTATGCGTATATATAATTGCGATAATATTAATATTTCAATCAGCGGTACAAGCAGATGAAGTGAAGATTTGGGACTACGAAAGAGATGATTTTGTAGAGGATAGTTTGCTTGGAAAGAGTTCAGAATATGAAAAGCAGAAGCAAAAAAGAATTGACGAAGAACTTGAAGAACTTTTAAAAGTAAAATTAGTACCGATAACACTTGAAGAATGTTTAAAAATAGCGGTTGATAACAATTTCAATATAAAGGAGAGAAAGCATATTGAAAAGAGTTATAAATGGCAAGAGCGCAATGCATACACGCAATTTTTACCTGATTTCAGGTACAATTTCAGTATTCAACACTTGCAGGGGACATATCTTGTAGGGAACATAGTACCGATGAATGTAGATGAAATACCGATACAATCTTATATAACGGTAGATTGGGACGTATTCAACAGAGGGAAAACATTTTTTGATGTTGCAGAGCAAAAGCATTTACTAAAGTCAGCAGAGCTTTTAAAAAATTTCACGAGGGAAGAAATAATATTAAATACCGCAATATATTACTATCAATTACTAAGGAATAAAGTAGATGTCGATATATACAAGACGAATTTAATAGACAGAAAAGCGCAATATGACTTAACTGTAGCGAGATACACAGTTGGAGTCGGAACGAAGTTTGACGTCTATCGAGCGGAAGCGGAACTTGCGCAAGCGAAACAACAATACATTACGGCATTCAACGTAATAAGGATTTCACAAGCCAGACTTGCGAACATAATGGGAATAGATATATTAATTCCGATTTATCCCAGAGAGATTTCAGTAAGAGAAAAGACGCTATTAAAATGCCCCGTAGAGGATTTGGTAAAGTATGCAATAAATTCGAGAAAAGACATATTAGCGGAGCAGCAGCGTATAGAGGCAATGAGAGCGGAAAGGAGTGCAATATATACGGAATTTATTCCGAATGTAAATATCAATTACGCATATGCAAATTACGGAACTGCACGAGCAGGACTTTATCCAAGTAATTCATTGACATTAACCGTTGTAGCACCATTAGGAGAGAAACTGGGAGCGAGTACAATAACAAAAGCAAAAGCAAGTACGGAAGAAATAAAAGCGGCAAAAATGGCACTAATTCAAAAAAAGAGAGATGTAGAAGAAGCAGTGATTACATCAAACCAAAACTCACTATCGGCAAAGGAAAGAGTTGAAGCTTCAAAAACCGAAGTTTTTGCCTCGGGAAAGAGTTTAGAAAGTTCAATAAAACTAATGAATGCAGGAGTTTCAACATTTCTGGACGTAATTCAGGCACAAGGACTCAAAGTTAATGCCCAAGTAGGTCTTGCCGAAAACATTACAGATTATAATATAGCACAAGTTCAATTACTTTTTGACACCGGAATAATAAGCATAGACGGAGTTTTAAACGGTTATCGGCAAACACCTTGACGGAAACCGATAACCTCTAAATCGTGAAATTGAAATAGTTTCATACATTTTTCATTATTAGCGTCCTTAGCGTAAGAATATGCGGTATAAGCCCCCAAAACAGCCTCTAATTCAGCAACGGGGAGCATATTAGAGGGCAAATTTTCAAGATTTAATTTGTATTTCAAACCGGTTTGTAAGGCTTTACAATCAGCGGGAGTTCTATCCAAGAAAGGCTCATTGCAGCCGAAAGCCAGTTTAGCATTATGTATATCGAATCTAAATATAGAATATCCTTCATTTTTCAAATTTTTAAACAAATCCGCACCTTTTTTTGAAAATCTGTCAGCCCAACAATCTCTGTTAGCGAGATGAGAATTAAGATTTACGGGGTGATAAATTCTGGATAAATATTTCCAGCGACTGCTTATCATAACTTCATTTTTAGCCATAGAAACGGCAATCAAGGCATTTTTGGCACCCTGAAAATTATTCAAAAAGTAATCAACATCGTGCAAAGTATATAATTTATCCAATAAGAGCAAATTTAAATTATCATCTAATACAGCGACTGCGGATTCATTTGAGGAAATTGAAGAAAAAGAGATTCCGACAAAAGTCTTTTTATCCCGAAATTCGGGTTTTTGAGTATATTTTTTCATATAGTATTTTTTCTATTTTTAAAACTTTTTTATTCTCGAAATTATAATTTTATAGAAATGTTTTGTAACAAGAGTAATCATAATTCCGATTTATGATAGAATTATAACATAAAAATATGAATGGAGAACATAATTGTTTTTAGCAGATAAAGAAGTCCTAAAAATGGACATTACAAAATTAAAGAAGCCGAAAATTCTCGTAATCGGAGATGTAGCAATAGATGAGATGATATACGGAAATACGGAGAGAATATCGAGAGAAGCGCCGGTATTAATATTGCGTCACACGCAGACGAAAATCATATTAGGGGCGGCATCAAATGCAGCGCATAATATTTCATCTTTAAACGGTGGAAAAGTTTCAATTATAGGAACATACGGAGATGATTATTACGGAAAAGTATTATTGGAAGCATTTGAGAAGGCAAAAGTTGATACATCATACATGGTAAAAGCTCCCGAAAGACCGACAACAGTAAAGACGAGAATTTCAGGTTCATGCTCACAATCTGTTACCCAACAGATTGTCCGAATTGACAGAGAAACAAAAGAATGGCTTTCAGAAGAAACTGAAAGAAAAGTTTGTGAAACAATCGAAAAAGCGATACCGAATTTTGACGCAATAATTTTATCGGATTATCAACTGGGAACATTAACTGAAAGAGTAATAAAGACAACGGTTGAAACAGCAAGAAAGCACGATAAAATTGTAGTTGCAGATGTTCAAAAGGATATGAACAGATACGCAGGTGTTACGGCAATGACACCAAATCAGCCGGATACGGAAAAATTTGTTGGATTTTTTATCAAAGACGAAGAAACATTGAAAAAAGCAGGAGAAAAATTACTAAACACAACGAACTCGGAAATAATGTTAATCACACGAGGCGGAGATGGAATGGCAGTTTTTGAAAGGGGAAAGGAATATTCTCCGATACCTGTATTTAATAAGACAGATGTATTTGATGTAACAGGAGCCGGAGATACGGTTGTTGCGACCTTTACACTCGGCTTGGCAGCAGGATTATCACCGAAGCATGCCGCAATAATCGGAAATCTTGCAGCCAGTATAGTAATTCGTTCCTTTGGTTGCGCAACAACTAACATAAAAGAACTTATTAAAACAGCAGATAAAATTAATTTTGAAAAATTCAGAGGGAAATAAAATGAAAATTTGTGAAATATGTGAAAAAATAAAAAAAGCAGTAGGACTTGAAAACGGTTTTTGCTGTAAAAATTTAAAACCTGCAGACTGGATAATTATTGCAGGAATTATAGTTTTGGTAGCAGTTGGAATAGCCGTATATACAGGCGGAAATAAAATTATTTCCAAATCTCCCGTATTGGAAGAGAAGGAGATACAATTTTCAGTATTTTTCAGAGGAATAACAATTACCGACACTAATTCACCGTTTATCCCAAATGAAGATACTTTCATCACGATAAGAAATGTTCCATATACAAAATTAAAGATTACAGACGTAAAATTTGACAGAAGAAAAACACTTTTAGAAACGGACAAAGTTGGCAATTATCAACCGGTTGATGATATTTCCCAACCGGCAATATATGATTTTGTAGTAACAGTACAGGATAAAGCAAAAATCACGGACGATGGAGCGGTTGTAGGCGGAAACAAAGTAAAAATGGGAATTCCGGTAATTTTGGAAGGTAGAAATTACAAATTTACCGGAGTTATTTCAAATATTCAATATGTTGAAAGTGAAACAGAACAGCCCCAAAATACAAATACGGAAGAAAATTAATCAAACAGGAAGAAAATGGAAAGCAGGATAGTCAAATTTTTTGATAATATTTTGTCAAAGATACAAGCAAAGACGGTATTTTTGACAGAGAGGTCTGCAATTTTAAAAAGTATAGACACGTTTTTATTTTTAATAATCTGCCTATCGGCAATTTGTTCTATATTTATGAGTAATGCATTAATTGCCCCACTTTTATGTACTGTTGCTTTATTGTTTGGACTAACAATGCTTTTTAACGAAAAATATCGTTTAAAGATAGAAAGAAGTTCACTGTTTTTGATTTTATATTTTGTTTTAGCTATTGCAAGTACGATTAATTCGACGATGCCACATCAAAGTTTTGTAGGATTATCAAAGACTATTTTGTATTTAATATATTTTTATGCAGTACTGCAATATTTGAGAGCAAACAGAGAAAAGATCGTTTATTTTGCATTGATGATTGGTATTTGTGTCAGTTTTGAAATTATTATAGCATTTATTCAAAATTATCTGGACGTTTTAAGTGCAGCAACTTGGCAAGATACAACGAGATTAAATCCGGAATTGGTTTTAACTAGAGTTTACGGAACATTAAAACCGTCAAACCCCAATCTTTTCGGCGGATATTTAGTGGCTGCGGTACCGTTTTTATGGCTTTATACCGCTTTAAATTTTGTCGAAAAACATAACAAAAGATTTTTTGTTTCTTTAATATTTTCAATATTATCAATACCGACAATATTTATGACAGGCTGTCGAGGCGCTTATATAGCACTATTTTTTATGATAATAACAATACTTATTGCTGCATATAATATTTGCAAAACGCATTATACAAAAGTTTACGATTTTGTAAAAAAATATATGCATATCATTATGATAATGGGGATTTCTGTTTGTTGCGCAGTACTTATTTGTGTTCCCAAAATTTCACATAGAATTTTATCCATTTTTGCAATGAGAAATGATAGTTCTACATCATTCAGAATGAATGTTTATCAAGCATCTTGGCAAATGTTTCAAGATAATGTAATACTTGGAATTGGTTGTGGAAACAAGGTTTTCAGAGAAATATACGGATTGTATATGAGATCAGGATTTGATGCGTTGAGTGCATATTCAATATATCTTGAAACAGCTGTAGAGAGCGGTATTTTCGCATTAATTTGTTATTTATTGTTTATTATTTTCTTAATTAAAAAGGGAATAAAAACATTTTTTGAAAGTGATAATATAAAGACGAAACTATATTTGACAGCAGGAATTACAAGTATTGTAGGTGTTTTAAGTCACGGATTTGTGGATACGGTATATTTCAGACCGCAAGTTCAATTAATTTTTTGGATTTCTGTAGCAACAATTATGGTTTATTCAGATTTCCAAAAATCTGTATTTGAAGTAAAATAGAAACAAAAGAAGAAGGAAGAAAAAGAAAGAGGAATATATTATGACAGAAAAACCTAAAAGACAAAGACCTCAAGAACAAGACCCTAATGTAAGACGACATAATTTTGAAGCGGTTGAAAGCAATTTGACGGCAGAACAGGTAAAAGCAGAAGTTGCGAGATGTTTGCACTGTAAAAACGCACGTTGCGTAAGCGGCTGCCCCGTAAACATTAACATACCTGATTTTATTGCTGCATTAAAAGAGGATAAACTTGAAGAAGCAGGCGATATTATCAGAGCAACGAGTTTCTTGCCATCTGTTTGCGGTCGTGTTTGCCCTCAAGAAAGACAATGTGAAGGAAAATGTGTTTTAGGTATCAAAGGAGAACCGATTGCAATCGGAGCATTGGAAAGATATGTTGGTGACAATACCGATGCAAAAGCGGAAGTAGAAGCAGAAACAGGGAAAAAAGTTGCGATAATCGGTTCAGGTTGTGCAGGAATTACAGCAGCAGCAGACCTCAGAAAAGCAGGACATAAAGTTGTTGTATTTGAAGCATTGCATAAGTTAGGCGGAGTTTTGAGATATGGTATTCCTCCATTCAGACTTCCGAGAAAATTCTTAGATAGAGAAATCAATTCTCTTAAAGCACTTGGTGTTGAATTTGTTACAAATGTTGTTGCAGGAAAATCAATCACAATTAAGCAATTGAAAGAAGATGGATTTGATGCAATATTTATTTGTTCGGGAGCAGGTTTACCGAAGATGCTCAACATAAAAGGTGAGAACCTTAACGGAGTATATTCCGCAAATGAGTTTTTAACGAGAGTAAACTTAATGGGAGCAAACCTTGAAGAAAATCCGACACCTTTAAAAACTGGA
>CAZKAS010000020.1:0-26452 GCA_964550875.1 uncultured Muribaculaceae bacterium
CCATTTCTCTGTTACCTTTAACCATTTCTTGAATGATTACACCTTCAAGACCATCAATTAAGCCTTTTTCTGTCAATTTAGCAATCAAATCCTGATATTCAGCTCTGAGTTGTTCTTCTGATTGAATATTAACTCTTACACCGCCAACATCTGTTTTGTGAGAAGTTGTTTTTGATGTCATTTTCATTACAACAGGATATCCGATAGAATTACCTAATTCAGCAACTTCTTCTTCATTCTTTGCCAAACCGTATTTACAAGCTCTAATTCCATATGCTGCAAGTAAATCAATTGATTCTAACGTTGTAAGTTGAGCACGACCGTCCATCAATGCTGATTTCATAATTTGTTCTGCTTTATTTCTGTCAACGTCATAGCAAGGTGTCTTACCTTCTGGTCTGTTAATCCAAAGTCTTTGTTGATTTAATCTCTTAAATCCGTCTGCTGCTTCTTCTGCATACATAAAGAACGGCATATTAACGTCCATTTCTGATAAAGTTGTGAAAAATTCACTCTTTGTCATAAATACACCGATAACAGGTTTTTCCGGATGTTGAGCTTTTATTTCCATAACTGCTTTTGCAACATCAATGTCTTTCAAGCCCAAGAACGGTAAGTAAATAACCATAATCATATCAACATTTTCATCAGCAATAACTGTTTCAAGAGTTTGCTTATAGTGTTCGATAGGAGCTGAAGCAATCATATCAATCGGGTTTTTAACAGAAGCTGCTGCCGGCAAGAAACTTCTCAATTTTTCTTTAGTTTCGTCTGTGATTTTTGCCATTTGCATTCCGTATTCGCAAACTGCATCAGTAGCCATAATTCCGGGGCCACCTGAGTTTGTGATAATTGCAACTCTGTCACCTTGAGGGATAGGACAATTTGCAAAAACTTTTGCAGTTGAGAACAAATCCTTCAAAGAATATTCTCTGATAACACCTGATTGCATAAGAAGAGCATTTGCTGCTTTATCTGCACCTGCAAGTGAACCTGTGTGTGATGAAGCTGCTGAAGCACCTGCTGCTGAACGTCCTGCTTTTAATGCTAAAATCGGCTTTTTCTTTGAAATTCTTGTTGCTAATTTTCTGAAGTTTGCAGGGTTTTGAATTGATTCCATATAAAGAAGAATTTGTTCAACATCTTTTTCATTTTCCCAATATTCAAGAGCAGTTTCTGCGTTTACGTCTGCTTGGTTTCCGATTGAAATAAATTGAGCAAATCCGAGGTTCAAGTCTTTCAAAATATTCAAAATACCGCCACCTAATGCACCTGATTGTGAAACAAAACCAATATGTCCTCTTTCGGGAAGAGATTCTGCAAAACAACCGTCCATTCTAACTTCGGGATCTGTGTTTACAACGCCTAAGCAGTTTGGTCCAACACATCTCATACCATATTCTCGAACTTTTGAAAGAAGTTGTTTTTCAAGTTCTGCTCCTTCTTTACCTGTTTCTTTGAAACCTGCCGTGATTACGCAAAGTCCTTTAATACCCTTTTCGTGGCACTGATCAATAGTTGATAATACGAATTTTGCATTTACAACAATGATTGCTAAGTCAATTTCTTCGGGAACTTCAAGTACTGATGTGTATGCTTGTAAACCTTCGATAACTCCGCCTTTCGGGTTAATCGGGAAGATTTTTCCGTTGAATTTGTATTCTTGTAATCTTTTCATAATATCAGAACCGATAGTGTGTTCTTTTGTTGAAGCACCAACAACCGCAATCGATTTCGGCTTCATAATTTTGTCTAAGTTTTGTTCCATGATTTTTACCTTTCTGTAAATAATATGATTTGAACGATTAATAACCTTTTGGTAACCATTTTCGGTTGCGGAATTTCGCCCCCAAAGAACGGCAAATTTTTTCACACTCTATAACATCAACAGGAGCCTTATCAAAAGCAGATACAATAGAAGCAGATGTTTCAATACCTTCTTCAACACAGCTTTTTATGAATTCTATGACCGCTTGATAAGCATTTTCTTTATCTGATGGTTGAGAAATGAAATTATATTTTTCTTTATTTTCGGCATTAAGACTGATTGAAACTGCATCAGCATGTTTTGCAAGAGTCGGGATAATATTTTTTTTATGAATTAAATTTGCTTGTCCATTTGTGTTAACTCGAATTTTTATATCCGGATAATTCTTTTTTATAAATTTTGAAACTTCGCAAAACATTTCAAATTTTATAAGAGGCTCCCCAAAACCGCAAAAAATAACTTCTTTTGTCTGGGAATTTTCTTGAAAAACAGTATTAAATTGCTCAATTACTGCATTAAAATCAAAATCTTCATTTTCTAACCAAAGATTTTTCCCCTCAATTTCATTTGATAAATTGCGAATGCAAAATAAACAACGATTTGAACATTTATTTGTCAAATTTATGTATATTTTACCGTCTAACGTATATACTAAATTAAGATTTTTTGTTATCCCATTCATAATTCTATTCTTGCACAATCAGTATTCGTTTTTCAAGGAGTTTTTTATTTTTGTCACAATTATAATCATAAATTTAACTTTTATATTTTTAGTTAACAAAACGATTGACAGGTATCTCGAATAGATATATAATTTAAATTATGAGTGAAATTTGTATTTTATATTGTTTAACAAAGCGTGAAATGACGATTTATTCTGTAAGGAAGCATATTTCAGAATATTTTGGAGCATTTACAAATCCAAGTCATGGTACAATTCATCCTTGCATGAAAAAACTTTTAGGTTACGGTTTTTTGTCTGTTCATGATATTTTGTCCGAAGGTGGCAAAAAATCCAGTTATTATTCAATTACGGATAAAGGAAAAAAATATTTTGCGGACTTAATGTTAAGTGATTTTAGTGTTAATCCGTCGGTATTTTTGGGAGAAATCAATATAAGAATAGCGGCAATGGGTGCATTACAAAATAAAGAAAAAGAAAGTTTTAGACAACATTGTTTGCAAGCTCTTGAACTGTATCGTGTTACTACAGAAAACTTGATTAACGGAGAATATTCCGGAATGGATACGTTGCAGATTGAAATTGCTAAATTGAGTGTTATGAACACTAAATTAATTGCTGAATTTCTGGAAAAGTTAAAGGTTTAATATGTCTGCAAAGATTATTGAAGTTGAAAAAAATTCAATAGCGGAAGAATTGGGAATAGGTATCGGTGACGAGATATTGAAAATTAACGGACAGATACCTAAAGACTACATTGACTATAATTATTTAACAACGTGTGAGGAGTTGAATTTGTGGGTAAAACACAAAGACGGTACTCCTGAAATATACGAAATTGAAAAAGATTTTGACGATGATTTAGGTATAACATTTGAGTCGGCTGTTTTTGATAAAATAAAACCTTGTACAAATCATTGTATATTTTGTTTTGTTGACGGTCAGCCGGAAGGAATGCGAAAAACCTTGTATATCAAAGACGATGACTATCGGCTTTCATATTTACAAGGGTCTTATGTGACATTGACTAATTTAACCGAAAAGGACAAAGACAGAATTTCAATGATGCACTTGGGTCCATTATATGTTTCTGTTCATACAATGAATACTGATTTGAGAGCTAAAATGCTAAGAAATCCTAAGGCGGCTTTGATAAAAGATAATTTAAAATTTTTACAGGAAAACGACATTCCATTTCACGCACAAATAGTGTTATGCCCCGATATTAATGACGGAAAAGAACTTGAATACACTTTAAACGAACTTTACAAATTTAAATCTATATTGCTATCTGTTGCTATTGTTCCTGTTGGAATTACTCAATATAGAAAAGATAATTTAAAGACTGTTGATAAGAGCAAGGCGCTTGAATGTATTGATATTGTTGATAATTTTAATAAAAAACGAAAAAAATTTCCGGTTTGTCTTTCTGATGAATTTTATTTACTTGCAGAGAAAGAGGTTCCTCCAGCAAAATATTATGGTAATTTTGAACAAATTGAAGATGGTGTAGGTTCTTTACGATTGATAAAAGATGATTTTGAAAAAAGGTTTAAGAAGGCGCCGAAAAAGCTTAAAAAACCTTTAAGGTTGACTTTTGGAGCATCAAAATCGGTGTATAATACGCTTAAAGATTTTGAAAGTAAACTCAAAACGATAGAAAATTTAACGGTAGAGATTGTTAAAGTCGAACCTCATTTTTACGGTAAGGACATTTCTGTTGCAGGACTAATTTGTTATCAAGATTTAGTTGATGCAATTTCTTCGTATAAGCCAACGGATTTAATAATTCCTGCGGTAATGCTTTCTCCATACACGAATAAATTTTTAGATGGAAAGCATCTTGATGATTTAAAAGAAACTTTGAATTGTGAAGTACATGTTATAAATGATTATTATTCCTCAAGGGAGATTTTTGAGGTAATTAATTCAAATAGCGGTAGAGGGACATAGATTGGGAGATAACAGTAATATTCAAGCAGAGGAAGAGTATTTCAGTTGTGAATTTTTGCAAGGCGGAATAAATTTTCACACATTTAATATTTCATCGTGTAATTTTTTTACGAAAGGATTGTCTTTTTATTGTTTAAACGGGCCTGATGGAAGAAAGCAAAAAATAAATTTTAATAAAATTAATTCAATTAGAAAAGAAGTTGTTCAAGGTCGTAAAGTTCCGATTAATTGTGAGAATTGTTTTAATTTAAAAAAGAAGATTTGGAATTTTTCAGGAAGAATATCTCGCATTGAAATAGATAATTGGCAAGATTGTAATTGTGGGTGTATTTATTGTTCAAATTTAGGGCTAAAATATGCAAAATTTTTAACTAATGACGTTAAAAATTCATTGTTTTATGATGTTTATCCTGTTTTAGAGGAAATAAAGAAACAAAAACTTTTTGATAAGAATGTTGTTATTCAGACAGTAGGGGGAGAGCCTGCAAATCTGAAGGAATATCCAAAAATAATTAAGTTTTTTTTAGATTTAGAAGATGAAAATTTGTGTGAAACGGAAATTGGCATGTTGACTTCCGGAATACAATATGTTCCGGAAATTGCTAAAGCGCTTGAAAGACCTGATAAATATTTGACAATTTCTCTTGATTGCGGAACAAGAGAAACGTATAAAAGAATTAAGCAAATAGATAGTTTTGATAATTGTATTTCAAATATAAAAAAGTATGTAAGTCATTCTAAATACGAATTTCAGGTAATATTAAAATACATTTTTTTGCCGAATATTAATGATAATGAAGAGGAGATAGATAAATTTTTTGAGATTGTACAAAAAGTTGGTTGTAAGCAAGTAAATTTTTCTTTGGAATTTTGCCAAGCGTTGAGGCATAAGCAAGGTCAAGATATTCCGAAAAATTTATATAATTTATTTGATTATGCGGAAATGAAAGCTAAAAATTTAGAAATCAATTTTCAAGTTTATGATATGGTAAAAGACTTGTTGAAAAAGGGACATTATTAAAAAAATACAAACATAATGAAATTTTATGTAATAATGTAGATATGAGTGAAAAAATTGTCATACGAGGTGCCAATCAGCACAATCTTAAAAATATAAATTTAGAACTTCCAAAAAACGAATTAATAGTTTTTACGGGAGTGAGTGGTTCAGGGAAAAGTTCACTTGCTTTTGATACAATTTTTGCAGAAGGGCAAAGACGTTACATAGAGAGTTTGTCGGTATATGCAAGACAATTTTTGGGACAGTTGGATAAGCCTGATGTAGAAAGTATTGAAGGACTTTCTCCATCAATTGCCATTGATCAAAAATCGACAAGTAATAATCCACGTTCGACAGTTGGAACAGTTACGGAAATATATGATTTTTTGCGATTATTGTTTGCGACAATAGGTATTCCGCACTGTCCAAAATGTGGAAGAGAGGTTGTACCGCAATCTGTTGATGAAATTGTTGACCAAATTTTATCATTGCCTAAAGGAGCAAAAATAATGCTTCTTTCTCCTATTATCAGGGATAAAAAAGGTGAGTTTGCGAATACATTGAAAAGCATTCAATCAGAGGGTTTTGCTCGTGTAAAGATTGACGGAAATATTATTAATTTATCAGAACTTGAAGAAATCAAAATTGATAAAAATTTAAGACATAACATAGAAATAGTTATAGACAGACTTGTTATAAAAGAAGGGATAACCTCAAGATTAACTGATAGTGTACAACTTGCTTTACAAAAAGGTGATGGGTTGGTATATGTTGATAAAGATGGTGAAATTACTATTTATAGCGAGAAAGCTTCTTGTCCTGATTGCAATTTGAGTTTCGAGGAAATAACTCCAAAGATTTTTAGTTTTAATGCACCTTATGGAGCGTGTCCGACTTGTTCCGGGCTGGGTGCGCATTTTGAAATTAATCCCGATTTAATTATTCCTGATGATACAAAATCCTTGAGTAGAGGGGCAATATATCCTTGGGCAAAAACAGGAAATCCATATTATCTTGAAGTTTTGACATCAGTTGCAAAAGAGTTTGATATTAATATGGATATACCTTTTAAGGATTTACCGCAGGAACAGCAAAAAATAATTTTATATGGTAGCGGTTCAAAAAAAGTTCATATGGAATATATGAGTTTTAATAATCAATATCTCGAAAAACGATACATTCCTTTTATAGGCGTTGTTCCATATTTTATGAAGAAGTATAACGATTCTTCATCAGAAGAAGTTAGAGAAGAAGTTCAGAAATATATGTCGGCAATTCCCTGTAAGGACTGTAACGGAGCAAGATTAAAACCATTTCCTCTTGCGGTAACGGTGGGAGGAAAAAATATATATGAAATTTGCAAAATGCAAATAAAAGATGCTTTTTCATTTTTTTCATCATTGTCATTAGAATTATCGGATTATCATTTAAAAATTTCAAAGCAAATTTTATCAGAAATAATGTCAAGATTAAAATTTTTAATTGATGTAGGATTGGGCTATATTGACTGTGCAAGAACAGCCGGAACGCTTTCTGGGGGCGAATCTCAGAGAATAAGGCTGGCTACTCAAATAGGAAGTGGTTTAACAGGTGTTTTGTATGTACTTGATGAACCTTCAATTGGTTTACATCAGTATAACAATGATATGTTGATTAAAACAATGATAAAACTACGCAATTTAGGAAATACTTTGATAGTTGTAGAACACGATGAAGAAACAATAAAAAACGCTGATTATATTGTAGATATTGGTGTAAATGCAGGAGAAACAGGCGGTAATATCGTATGTAAAGGTAATTTGAAGGATATAAAAAATTGCAAAAATTCTCTTACCGGTGATTACTTGAGCGGACGTAAAAAAATTGCAATTCCTAAATTTCGTAGAGAAGGAAATGGTAACAAATTAGTTGTACGTGGTGCAAAAAAGAATAAT
This sequence comes from uncultured Muribaculaceae bacterium, assembly GCA_964550875.1. Lineage (GTDB taxonomy): Bacteria > Cyanobacteriota > Vampirovibrionia > Gastranaerophilales > Gastranaerophilaceae > RUG841. The sequence goes on from CAZKAS010000020.1 coordinate 7,338, forward strand.
TTGAAAAATATAGAAGTTGAAATTCCATTAGGGAAAATCAATGTATTGACAGGTTTGAGCGGTTCAGGAAAGTCAACATTAATGAACGATTTAATCTATGAGTATGCTATGCATAAGATTTATGGTAATCGTCCTAAACCGCAAGGGATTGAATCAATTGTGGGGCTCGAAAATATAGATAAGGTTATCAATATCGATCAGTCACCAATAGGAAGAACACCTCGCTCTAATCCTGCAACATATACTGATGTTTTTACGCATATCAGAGAATTATTTACAAAAACAACTGAAGCAAGAGTGCGTGGTTATAAACAAGGTAGGTTTAGTTTTAACGTAAAGGGCGGTCGTTGTGAAGCCTGTAAAGGTGATGGTGTTAAACGTATTGAAATGAGCTTTCTCTCTGATGTTTATGTTACTTGTGATGTTTGTAACGGAAAACGATATAATAGAGAAACGTTGGAAGTTAAATACAAGGGAAAAGATATATCTGATGTTTTGAATATGAGTGTTTCGGAAGCGTTGGAATTTTTTGAAAATATCCCCAAAATTCAAAACCGTTTGCAAACATTAAAAGATGTCGGACTTGGCTATATAAGGTTGGGACAATCGTCAGATACTCTTTCTGGAGGGGAAGCGCAAAGAATAAAACTGGCCGCTGAATTGAACAAAAAAGCCACAGGAAAAACATTGTATTTGTTAGATGAACCTTCGGTTGGTCTTCATTGGGCAGATTTGGATAAATTGATTAAAATCATAAATAAATTGGCTGATAATGGCAATACGATTTTAATTATTGAACATAATCTGGACGTTATTAAAATAGCAGATAATATAATTGATTTGGGCCCTGAAGGTGGTGAAAACGGAGGGTTTGTTGTTGCTCAGGGTACTCCGGAACAAGTTTCTGTAAATGAAAACTCTTATACAGGACATTATCTTGCTGAAATATTAAGTAATGACTAGTTTTTACTATGGTGCAATTTCCGGATTTGATTTGACTTCATCTTTTGGAAGATATTTAATATTTGTGATTTCACAATATTGTTTTCCTGTTGCGATGATTTCATAGACAAAAAATTTGTCAAAATAAGATAAATCTTCAAGTTTCAAAACTAAATAAACTTCAGTTGTATTTCCGTAATTATTGTAAATTTCTTCTGCTGACATTTTTCCGTTAAAAACGACTTGCGATTTGAAATAATAATCCATTGAGTATTTGTTTTGTATATCAAAAGTTACTAATCTGGCTCCATCTTTTTGCGCTTTTATGGAAAAGTTTACTAAATCATTTTCTCCAAAAGAGTTTATATAATTGAATAATAGCCCTGTTAAAATAAAAAAGAATAAAATTGAAGATAAAATATGAACACAATAATTCATAACTTTTCTCTTTAAAATAATAGCAATAATCCCTGGTATTGACACTAATAGTGTTGTTGATATTAATGGGGTAATTAAGGATTCGACGTACGTTTTTTGAACTTGGGAGAAAAAGAAATAAACAATTACAGAAACAATAGTAGTTATTAAAATTACAAGATAAAATGTCAATGAAGAAAAATTAACAGAAAGATTGTGTCTGTTAAATATTATGTTCTTGTACCAATAGTATGAAACCATAATTCCTGCAAAGAATATAATCGGTATAAATGAAGCAGTGCTGCTGTTTGGGTATATGGCACAGATTATGCAAGAGGCTATAAATCCCCATAAAGAACATACAAAAAGTTTTTCTTCGTTTTTAAAATCTGCTTTATTGAAACAAATTTTATTCGTTACAATTTTATAAAATTTGTTTATGTAAGATAGCGTCATTGTTATGAATGAAAAGAAAAAAGGCTGTAATCCCAATATGAAAATTAGTATTGATTTTTTTAAATAATACAAATAGTGTTCTTGTGAAAAGTTAATGCTAAAGAGATTTTTTAGTAACTCTGGAAGATAAATAGAGTATAGATTGTCATTAATTTTGCAAGTTAAAAAAACAGATGAAATCGTTACTGTTAAAAAAATGATAAGTCCGGGTAAAAAGTTGTTCAAATGAAAAAATTCTTTTTTCTTTGAAAATAGTATAATAGGTATAATTACTGCAAAAGGGAGAATAATGGTTTTAAGGCCGGCTGTTAACACAGATAGTGTTATTGCTGCCCAAAACCAAAAGTAGTACCATTGTTTGTGTTTTTGATTATTTGAGAACAACGATGTAATTACGGAAAAAATTCCGCAAATTGAGAAGCAAGATGCCAACATATATGGAGAAGAAATTGTTGCAAACAAAATCATGAGCGCAGAAGAACAAGTAGTGACAGCAGAGATTATAGCATATTTTTTATTGGTTATTCTTCTAATCAGTATATATGTTATAAAAAAAGTTGATATAAATACGATTACAGAAACAATTCTGACTGAAAATTCTGTAAAACCTGAAAAAATCAGACCTGAAATGTGTAACAACAGGTAGTACAGAGGCAGAGGTTCAAAAAAATCAATGCCATTAAGATGAGGGGAAAAAATATCAAAAATATTTGACATTCCAATTGCTGCTGCAATATACCTTGCTTCTTGAAATGTTTCCATAAACAAATATCCGCTAATTTTTGTTAAAAAAGCGACAAGAAGAGTGATTGCAAGTATTATGGCAATAATAATTTGATTTTTATTTTTAATCATAACTATTAAAATTCGTTAATATAATCAGTATAATCTGATAAATCGTAAATGTCTGTTTGTAAGTTTTGGGGTTCAATTTTTACAAGCCACCCATTATTTAACGGTTCTGTATTCAAAATATTGAGTGAATCGTTTAACGCAGGATTAATTTCTATAATTTTTCCTGCAACGGGCATGTATAGTTCTGATGCTGCAGCATCTGCTTCAACGGTTGCAAAGACTTCTTTTTTTTCGTAAAAAGAACCAACTTCAGGAAATTCAACGAAAATAACTTCACCTAACATTTCAATTAATTTATCAGTCATTCCGACTAAGCAGTAATCGCCACAATCGACGATGTATTCATTTGATTTTGAACATAAAACACCTTCAGGAATATCCATAACAGTTCCTTTCGATTATAAGACATACAATTTTATTATATTATTTTGAGCATATTGTCAAGTTTTTTGTAAATAAATTGGAATTTTATTAATTTATAGCGATTGAATTGTTTTGAAATGCATTTTTGCGACGTATTTCAGATTTTCTTTTCCGTATTGTTTTATAAATTCTTTTGCTGTAGAAATTACTTTATCATTTGCTCCTTTAGGGAAGTCAATGCAAAATTTACGATTTAATTCCGCACATCGTTTAACAAATTCCGCACGAGCAATAACAGAAGCTGCAGCTACTCCTATGTAACTTTCTCCTTTAACTCTTTGTTCCAGATTAATATTTCTTCCTTTTTGTAAAAGAGCATTTTTAATTAACGATTCATCACCAAATTTGTCTGACAAGGCAGATTCGCAATTCTGTATGTTTAACACATTTTCAATCGCACGAGCGTGCCCCCAAGCAAGTAATTTATTGAGATTTTTGAATGAATTGTATAGTTCATTATATTTTTCCGGCATTATTACAACTATAGAATGCGGTGCGTTGTTTTTTATATGAGCAGAGAGTTTGACAATTGTCTTATCATCAATTTTTTTACTGTCTTTTATTCCCAAATTTAAAAATTCTGAAGAAAGCTTCTCCTCAACATAAACACCTGCAATTACGAGAGGGCCGAAAAAATCACCTTTCCCTGATTCATCTGTTCCTATATATTTAGAAAAACAAACATCATTTTGTTCATATTGTTCAACATTGAATAGTTTTTGCTCATTAATAATTGTGGAAATTCCCATAAATTTTTCAAATTCTTTTGCAACTTTTTCCGTCTGTTTTCCCTGCAAAACGAATTTAAAAGATTTATAAAAAGAAGCAACGTATCCATCTCCTTCAGCTTTCCAATAAGCATATTGCAGCGGCGAAAAAACAGCACCATATTTTTCAAAAAAACGGTGTATTTTATCAACCTGTTGAGCAGAAAATTTGTTTGTGTAAATATTCATATATAAAGCATATCACAAAAGGAAATATCTATGAAAATACAATTATTTGTTGAAAATCCAATTCAAACAAATTGCTGGGTAGTAATTGACGAAGAAAGCAAAGAAGCAATTGTAATTGATTTAGGTGGCGGTTATTCAAAAATAAAATCTTATATTAATCAACAAGGTGCAGTTTTGAAGGCAATTCTCTGTACACATGGTCATTTTGATCATGTTATGGGTATTCCAAAAATGCAGGAAGGTTCTGATAATATTCCTGTTCTATTGAATGAAAAAGATAAATTTTTGGCTGAAAATATTAATGATATGTTGGAGATATTCGGTTTTGAGAATAAATACCCTCCGATAAAAGTTACTCAATTCATTGATGAAAAATCTGAAATTTATATTGGAACTCATAAAATTCAAGTAATTGAAACCCCCGGACATACTCAAGGCGGTGTATGTTTCAAAATTGATAATTTATTGTTTAGCGGCGATACTCTTTTTGCGGGACAAATCGGTCGTTGCGATCTACCCGGTGGTAATTATAACGAATTGATAAATTCGTTAAAAACAAAATTGGCTCCATTGGAAGGCGATATTCTTGTTTATCCTGGGCATGGACCTTCAACTACACTAAAAAAAGAAAAATTATATAATCCTTATTTTAAATAAAACAAATAGTGTTATTTTGTTTATTTTTTTACAAGGCACAAATAGTGCTATATGCAAATAAAAAAGAAACCGTCCTCAGCGGTTTCTTTTTTATTATAGTAAAAATTACTTTTACAAACTATTTTTATACAATGTACTATTTATTCAAAGCATTAACAACTTCATTTTCAAACGTGTTGAACATTTCAAAAAGTTCCAAGTTCAAAACTACTTCATTAATTACTTCGTTCATTGTCATTGTTTACGCCTTTCAACTTACCTCACTCTATACTTATCGGCAAGATTAATCAAAAACTTTAACTTTAAGATGTTGATTGTAACGATTTTGTAACATTTGATTTATAAACAAAAAGACACTCCTGAGAGTGCCTTTCTGGAATATAGCAATTAAATATTAGTGCGGAATTAACGCAAGTAAAACACCTGCAGCAACCGCAGAACCGATAACACCTGCAACGTTTGGCCCCATAGCGTGCATTAACAGGAAGTTTTGAGAATTAGCTTCCAATCCAACTTTGTTAGATACACGAGCCGCCATCGGAACGGCAGAAACACCGGCTGAACCGATAAGGGGATTGATTTTTTCTTTTAAGAATAAATTCATAATTTTTGCCATAATTACACCGGCTGCAGTTGCTAAAGAGAATGCAAGAATTCCCAAGAATAAAATTTTCAAAGTTTCAACCGTTAAGAAGTGGTCTGCTTGTAATTTTGAACCTACAGTTAAACCTAAGAAAATCGTAACTATGTTAATCAATGCATTTTGCATAGTGTCTGAAAGTCTGTCAACAACGCCACATTCTTTACATAAGTTACCGAATGTCAACGCACCAACCAACGGGCAAGCCGAAGGAAGGAATATTAAGCAAAGAACCAAAACGGCAATTGGGAAAACGATTTTTTCTCTTTTAGAAACTTCTCTTAATTGTTTCATTTCAATTTTACGTTCTGCTTCAGTTGTGAAAAATTTCATAATTGGTGGTTGAATTACAGGAACCAATGCCATATAAGAATATGCGGCAACAGCAATAGAGCCTAACAATTCTTGCTTTAATTTTGTTGTTACATAAATTGAAGTCGGGCCGTCAGCACCGCCTATAATACCGATAGAACCTGCTGCTTGCATATCAAATCCTAAAACTACAGCCAAAAGCAATGCTCCAAAAATACCGAATTGAGCAGCTCCTCCGAGCAATAGTGTTTTTGGATTTGCAATTAACGGTCCAAAATCGGTCATTGCGCCAACGCCCATAAATATAATCAAAGGAAATAAACCTTTGTCTATACCCGCTGCGAATATAATGCCCAAAAATCCGTTAGGGCCGGCTATTTCTTCTCCCAAAGGCATTGGAATGTTTGATAACAAACCCCCAAATGCAATAGGAACTAAAAGCAACGGTTCAAATTGTTTTTTGATACCGAGCCATAACAGAAAACAGCAAATAACAATCATTATAGGTTGTCCAAAATGTGTCAAAAACTGTTCAATACCAGTACCATCTACTTTTTCTGCAGCAGTTTGCATAAAATTGTAGATACCGGTTGAATACCAAAGTTGTGTTAAACCTTCTGATAATTGCATTTCTGACCTCCTAACCTATTGTTGCCATAATTTGACCGGTTTGAACCTTGTCGCCTTGAGCAACGGAAATTGAGTTAATCGTGCCTGCAACGGGAGATTTAATTGGGGTTTCCATCTTCATAGCTTCGATTACTATAATTTCTTCATTTTCTTCTACCTCATCGCCGACGGATTTGAGAACTCTTAATACTGCTCCCGGCATTGGGGCTTTTACTTCTGTGCCTTCTCCTGTTGCCACATTTGAAGTAACTTCTTCTATTCCATCTTTAACATCAACAGTGTATTCTTTACCGTTAACAACAGCTTTATCTCCATTAAATTTAACAGCAAATTTTTTGCCGTTAACAGTTACCGTACAACCGTCAGAATTTGTGGAAGATGATGAGTCAACTTTTGCTTTATTTGCTGATTTATCAACGGAAATGATTCCTTTTCCGAGTAAGAAATCTATACCTTTATCTACGTTTCCGTCTTTGCAGGCTGCGGCGATGAAAAGATTTTCGTCTGTAACAGGCAATCCTGCTGCTTTTAATCTCTCTTCTGCTGCTTTAAGACCTTTTTCGGGATCTTTTTCGTTCAAATCAACAACTTTTTCTGTCGTTGGTTGCATATTCAATTTTTCTTCTGCCCATTTTACCAATTCAGGATCAGGTTCACACGGAGTTTTTCCGAAGTATCCCAAAAGCATTTTTGCATAACCGGGGTTTGCGTTTTCCCAAGCGTGTTCTGAAATAGCATTTAGGAATGATTGTTGAGCATAGAATTGGGAAACAGGTGTTACTGATGTTGCAAAACCGCCTCTTTCAACAACTTCTTTCATATTTGCGATAAGTTTTGGGAATTTATCAAGCATTCCCATATCTTTCAATTGGTTAACAGTAGTTGCCGTTGCGCCTCCGGGTAGAGGTGCTTGAATAAGAATAGGATTTACTGCCAAAGAAATAGGTGAAATCGGATAATCTTTCATACATTCTTTGAAAATTTCTTCCGTTTCCATAATTTTCTTAATATCAAGTCCTAAATCGTAATCTGTACCCTTCAATGCATGCCACATCGAAATAATATCAGGTTGTCCTGTTCCGCCTGAAACAGGTTTCATTGCAAGGTCAATTCCATCTGCGCCACCGTCAAGTGCGGCCAAATATGCTGCTAAGCCTGTTCCTGCCGTTTCGTGAGAATGGAAACGAATATGTGCATCTTGACCGAGCAATTCTCTTGCCATTTTTACTGTTTCAAATACTTTTCTTGGGTTTGAAGTACCTGATGCATCTTTGAATGCTAATGAATCAAACGGTAAGCCTGAATCTAAAATGTTACGTAAAACTCTTTCATAGAATGCTACGTCGTGTGCTCCTTCACAACCGTACGGAAGTTCCATCATTGTAATCGTAACTTCATGTTTCATTCCGTATTTCTTTATGCTGTTTGCTGAGTCAATCAAGTTGTTAACATCGTTCAATGCATCAAAGTTTCTGATAACATTATCAACGTGTTTTGCATACATTTTTGCGTGCATATGAATTACGTCACGTTGTTGTGAATTTAAACCAACAACATTTACACCTCTCGCTAATGATTGCAATGTTACATCAGGTCCCACTGCTTCTCTGATTTTATCCATTGTTTCAAAAGCATTTTCATTACAGAAAAATATAGGTGCTTGAAATCTTGCTCCACCTGCTGTTTCAAAATGTCTTATTCCTGCATCTACTGCTGATTTTAACGCCGGAAGAAAGTCTTCTACCAGTACTTTTGCTCCGTAAATAGATTGAAAACCGTCACGAAATGACGTATCCATTACTTTAATTTCTTTTTTAGCCATTTTTATTTCCTCTATATAGTCTGTTTAATTTATTTTCTGTTTTTTGCTGCCGCTATTGCTATTGCAATTTCTGCACCTGCGTTTTGGACTGTTGCTTTTGCCGCTACAGGTGTTTGGGTTTGTTCCGGAAATATTTTGTTAAGATACGTAATAACTTTTCCCATACAAAATACCGCAAACCAAAGAACTATCAAGAATGAGAATACTGTTCCCATTCCGACTCCCATTAAAATAAAGCCTTCGTTTAACATATTATATCTCCATTTACTACTGTAATTTCTTTTCCTGTTTTATCAAAAACACTGAGTGTTCCGTCTTCATTAACAGAGTTGAATTTATATTCGCCATCATTCGCAGAGCCACTTATTTTTATGGTTTCCTTGAATTTACACATTGATTTATATTCTTCTGAAATAAAAACAAAACCACATTTTGAAAAATTATCAAAATCTTTAAAAAATTCTTCAACTATTAACTCTATCAAAACTTCTTTTTCTATATTCTTTCCCAAAATCTCACATACGGAAGTTGCGTTTGGAATCGTCAAAAACTTCGACATATCACAATTTACATTAATGCCTATTCCAAGAGCCACACCTTGAACTTTGCCTTCTGAAACCTTCGATTCCGCCAAAATTCCGGCTAATTTTTTACCTTCAAATAAAATGTCATTTGGCCATTTTATATCTGACTTTATCGCAAATTTACTATTTAAAACCCTATTCACTATTACAGACAAATATTGAGTTAAATTTATATATGGGAATTGCTCAAAATTATCAGGCTTAACTGCAAATGTCATGTATATATTTTCGGGTGATGAACCTTCCCATTTCCTTTCAAATCTGCCTCTTCCGCAAGTTTGAGTTTCTGCTATAACAACATCTCCCGTCTTTAATTCATCGAAATTATTAATAACGAAAGTATTTGTTGAGTTTAATTCTTTATAGCATTTCAAGCGTGGCATGTACATATAATAATTGTATAACAGACACTCATAATTGTGTACTTTAATTTTTAAATTGCCACAAAAGTTAATAATCTTTGAAATCCTTTAATCATCAACTTTAAAGCCCATTTCCTCAAGTTTTAGTTTTAATGGAAGTTCTCCTCCTGCTATCAGCATTCGTTTGGAAATAAAGTCAACTTCCATTTTATCCGCTATAAATTCTATATTATACATTCCTGAAACAATTAAAACTTTTGTATTAAAGTATGAACGAGTATTCTTTATCTGCGTAATAAACCATTCCCCGGCTGACATTGGGGCAAAATCGCTTTCCATTTGAAGGTCTGTAATTATTAAATCAAAAGGTTTGTTATCATTTTGTAGTAAAAAATTGTACCCCTCTTTCGCTGAATTTGCCAGTATAATTTCAACATTTTCTTCCCCTAATACGGAAGAAATACCATCTCTGTTGAATATTCGCCATCCTTCACTGTCATCGGTAATTAAAACTTTTAACATAAATTAATATTCACCTTTTAATTTTTTTTGGTTATATTCCTTACTATAACAAAAAATTAGACTAAATGACAGTATAAAATTAGAAAAATGTTTGATACAAAATCAAAAATGTGTGTAATAATAGACTTGTAAGAAATGAGGGGGACATGTAGTATGTTTGAAATTTTTAGTGAAATCAAAAATTCGGTTTCTCAGTTTGATAGACTCACAGCTGAAAACAAATTTATGTCAAATCCTTTTAACAGAGTGGTAAATCAAACTTTTGTTTGGACTGAAAAAACGACTGTTTTTAAAACTCCTCAAAACAGACGCTAATTGCTGTTTATCAATAAGATACAAATTTTTCCCATATTGCAAATAATATCTGTTTGCAGTGGTATTTGTTTATCGGTTTTGAGTTTTAAGTGAATTTGAAAGTTTTTTCCCATTTGTAAATTCTTTTAGATTTTGAATAGTCATTTCTAATATTCGTTCTGCTGCTTCTCTTGTATTGTAGGCAATATGTGGAGTGACAATGACATTTTTAAAACTTGTCAAAATATAATTTATTAGTGTCTTTTTTAAACACTCTGAACAATTATTTTCAGAATTATCAAAATAAGAATTAACAGGATTAAAAAATTCTTCGCATTCTACTACATCCAGAGCAGCTCCTTTTATTTTTTTTGCGGTTAATGCTTTGTAAAGTGCTTTTGTGTCAATTAATTCGCCTCTTGCGGTATTAATCAAAAAAGCATTTGGTTTCATCATACTAAACAATTTTTCGTTGAACATATGATAATTTTTTTCGGTATAAGGAGCGTGTAAAAATATAAAATCAGATCTTTTGCATAATTCTTCTATATCAACGTATTGAACATCGTATTGTTCTTCTAGAAAAGAATTTTTGTGCAAATCATTACAAAGAATTTTCATTCCAAATCCATTTGCAATTTTTACAGATTGTTTTCCTATTGAGCCGACTCCTACAATTCCAATAGTTTTGCCTAAAACTTCAATTCCTTTGTATTTTTCATTTTCCGCTCCATATTTAATTTCTGAAACTGAAAAATGAACATTTCTGATTAAACTAAAAAGTAGGGAAAATGCAAATTCTGCGACTGTATTATCTCCGTAATGAGGAGTTATGGCAATCTCGATACCTCTTTCTTCACAATATTTTCTATCAATGTGACTGAATCCTACAGAACGTGTTGTAATCAATTTTAGGTTTTTGAATTTTTTCAATGTATTTTCGTTTAATCTGGAAAAAGGAGTTATACAAAGAATTTCTGCCGATAAAATATTTTCGTCAAACTCGCTTGATGCTAACAATGGCGATTTTATAAAAACTATTTCATTCTTTTCAAAATCTAAATTTTTTTCAAAATATGATTTTTCATAATCTTTTACATCAAAAAATACAATCTTCATAAAATGAAAATAACATTTTAAAAGAAAAAACCAATACCCGAAAGATTATGCCGACTGTTTACCGTATTTTTCCGCTCTTTTTTTCATTAACAATTTATACTTGAAAAATCCTAACGGTCTGAATTTTCTGGGAGATAGTCCTAAATATTTTGTGTTTTTATTGTAATCAAATTCATTTTCCCAGCAAGCAACAGCAACCGTTGCAACACAGTTTCCTATAAGGTTTACTGTTGTTCTTCCCATATCTAAAATTTGGTCTATACCAAGAAGAATAGCAACCCCCAATAAAGGATAATTGAAACTTGTCAAAACACCTGCCAACACAACGAGTGTTACTCTCGGAATACCCGCCATTCCCTTACTGGTGACCATTAACACAAGCATTATCATCAGTTGTTCGTTGAGCGGTAATTCTATACCTGCAATTTGTGTTGCAAATAGTACCGCCAATGAAAGATACAATGTGCTTCCGTCCATATTAAACGTATATCCCGTAGGCATAACAAATCCGACTATGTTTTTAGGAACTCCGAATTCTTCCATAATTTTCATTGCTTTAGGTAATGCCGATTCTGATGTTGCAGTTGTAAATGCCAATAGTGCAGGCTCACGAAGTGCCTTTAACAGCCCCAAAAGAGGTACGTGACAAAATCTGCAAACCGCTGTTAATACAACAAATAAAAATACAAACAATGCTGAATATAGTGCAAATATTATTTTTGCATAATTCACCATAATTCCTAATCCATTTACCGCTATTGTGTGTGCAATTGCTCCAAAAACACCCATTGGCGCAAATAACATTACAAATTCAGTAAATTTAAACATTATATCTGTCATTGATTTCAATACGTCAAGTACCGGCTTTGCTTTTTGCCCTATTGCGCATACCGCAATTGCAAAGAATATTGCAAACACCGCAATTTGCAACAAATCTCCCGATGCCATTGCTTCAATAATACTTGTCGGAAAGGCATGTACAAGTATATTTGAAACAATATCCCAAGTACTGCCACCCATATCTGTCTTTGCCATTCCGCTAACAACATCAAGCATTTCATTCGATTGGCTGACTGTAAATCCGACCCCCGGTTTGAACAGATGCCCCCAAAATAACCCGATAAATAACGCAATCGTCGTTACTACTTCAAAATAAATAATCGTTTTTAGCCCCAATCGTCCAAGCGAACGGATATTCCCATGACCTGCCAATCCTGTAACTAATACAGAAAAAAGCAAAGGGGCAATTATCATCTTTACCATATTTAAAAATATAGTCGCTAATGGTTGCATCTTTGAACCAATCGATGGGAATAACCAACCGACCAATATACCTGCAACCAGTGCAACAAATATCATTATTGTTAATCTAGAATTTTTCAAATTTTATCACCTGAAAAAATTATACTTTAAAAATTTACAATTTTGAAAAATATAGGAATTTTATGTTAAAATGTGTAAAGTCCATGTGTATGTAAAATATTTTATCTGCTAACAAGGAGAAAATATGAGTCTGTTATCGAAATATTACTATAGAAGATATATGCGAAAAACTCTTGAACAGCGTGCTTTAAATAAAGAAAACAATGTTGAAGATAATTTTTCTCCCAGAAGAAAATCCCTTCTAAGTAATGATGAAACTTATGAGTCCGCAAATTCCGGCTTCTTTGCTTCTGCGGGAGAAATCATTGATTCTGAGAACAGGCAAGATTCATACTTTTTATAAAAAAATACCGCAAATTGCGGTATTTTTTTTATTTCTCTTTTTTATTAATTTAAATTTCTTGTTGCCATTGCGTTGTACACTGCACTTGAAGCTCTTACGACAAATTCTTTTCCGTTTGGATTATTGTAAGGTCGTTTTGCCATAATTGCCACAACATATTTATGTCCGTTTGGAGTCATAACAATACCTGCATCTCCGAGCATATGTCCTATATCTCCTGTTTTATGCCAACATTTTGCTCCCGTGCCTAATCCCGCTGCAAGTAATCTGTTATTCTTTACGTGCCCCATATAATCCAGAATTTTTTCTCTCGATTCTGCTGAGATAAAGTCTTCGTTTTCAATATTATAAAGCATTCGTGCTAAATCAGCTGTAGTTGTGTAATTTGTTCCTTTCATATCAGGTAACCAATTGTTAACTTTTGTGTGATTTAAGCCCCATTCTCTTGTTGCTCTGTTAATGTCATTCATTCCTCCTATAGCGGACATTAACATATTCGTCGATGAATTGTCAGATATTTCTATCATTTTTCTCGCTAAAGTGTCTAATGAATATTGATTTCCTTCTCTTTGGAATTGTAAATCTCCTGAACCTTCTGCTCTATAATAGTCAGTCAATGTCATTTTTTCATCAATTGTTCTTTGTCCAAATTCCATAGAACGAAACAGTTGCAATAAGACAGGAAGTTTTATGATGCTCGCTGCCGGAAATGTTTCTTCTGAATTGTATGAAACATATTTGCCTGTTTCATAATCCCAAGCAAAAACAGAACCGTGTACATTCGGGTACTCGGCTGCAATTGCTTTGATTGTGTTTTCAACACCAACCATCTCTTCCGTCAGTTCTAATTCTTTCATTAACGGAGAATCTTTTTCCGCTCCTGATAATATCTTCGAGCCCATAAAATCACTATTGTACAAATATGACGATGTCGGAGAATAAATGTCTTCTGCTTTTACACTAAATGACGTTTCTTCAGGGTTTTGAAATATCGGTGTTAAAAAATACTTATAAGAAAACGGAATTACGCAAGAATATACGAATGCGGCAATCAACAAAACTGTCAAAAATATTGAATAATTAAACTTTTTCTTTGCCTTTTTTCGTGTTTTTATCGGTGTTGCCGAATGAACAAGTCTTGCCGGTCTTACTAATACCGGTTTGTATCCTGTTCTTGTGTATCGTTGCTCTTTGTATTTTAAATTGTATTGGTTCATAGGAACAGAAACAAATCCCTTCCGATGATTGAACAATAAGTCCAGTTCATCACTATTCTTTTGCAAATAATGCACTTAATTCCCCCAAGGTCATAAATATACTATACAACAATTTGTATAGTAGAACAACTTTGTAAATTCTGCTATCGTTTAAAAGAATGAATTAACATGTTAAAATCTATGAAATGTTTGGATTATTTGCGTTTTTTTAGTATAATAAAATCGTAAACTTATTGTATAGAAATGTAACAAAGGATAAAATCTATGAGAAACGTCATTATTTTTAGCGACAGACCTTCTTCAGAAATTCAATTTACTCTGAAAGATTCAGATGATTATGATGTTAGAGTTAAAAGCATCAATGAGTTGAAAGAAGCTGAAAAGTTTAATCCGTCTGTAATTATTTTGGATATCCCCGAAGATAAATTGAGAGAAATCTCAATGGTTGTCAAACTTCCGGTTCCAACTTTAATATATTCGGATAAAATGTATGAAAATCTTAAGCTTAGAGGTGACGTTTATGATTATATCTTTAAGCCGGCTAATGAAATGGAGTTGAAATTACGTTTACGTAATTTTACAAGACTTAAAGAACTTCGTGAAAAAATTGCACTCGTTTCTACGACAGATGAACTTACCGGTTTACATAACAGAAGGTTTTTGCAAGAACGTTTGGAAGCAGAAATTTCTCGTGCAAGAAGATATGGTACTAAACTTTCTTGCTTATTATTCGATATTGACTTCTTTAAAGTCGTTAACGATATGTACGGATATGATTGGGGCGATGTTCTCCTCAAAAAAATTGCTGAAATGCTTTCAGGTTTTATCAGAAAAGAAGACATTTTGACCAGATATGGTGATGAAGAATTTATTGTCATCTTGCCAAATACTAAAGAAGAAAATGCTTTTATCTTTGCTGAAAGATTTAGAAGAGAAATCGAAAAAATGGAATTTATACCTGCCGGTGAAGAAGAAAAACACCCGATTACAATTTCCGGTGGTATTTCATCGTTTCCTTTCCTTGAAAATGTTGACGAAAATGCAAATACTTTAATCAGATATGCAGAACACGCTCTGTATAATGCTAAGAAAAGAGGTAAGAATAAGGTCGTCTTGTTCTCTCAAGTTAACCTTGATTATTAATCGGAGATAAATAATGGAGAAATTACCCCGTTATTTCGCCTTTGCTATAACGGACAGATGCCAGTCACATTGCGCAACTTGCAACGGCTGGCAGTCACCGTCGGAATATAGATATGAAGAACTTTCAACAAAAGATTGGAAGTTCGTCTTATTTTCTTTACAAAAATGGCTCGGTAAATTTGATTTCATTTTTACGGGAGGAGAGCCTTTTCTTCGAGATGACATTCTTGAAATCGCTGATTATGCTGCGGAAATTGGTCTTGAACCTAAAGTTATTACAAATGGTCTTGCCTTAAAAAATAAATGTGAAGAAGTAATTGACTCCGGCTTTACAGACATCACGATTTCTTTGAATGCTGTCAAAAATCCTGAAATACATGATATTTCCAGAGGCAGAAAAGATGCTTTTAAGATAACAAGTGATGTTATTCAAAATCTTTGCTATCTTAACAGAAAGAAAAATGCAGGCAAAACTATACTTATCGCTGCTGTTATTATGCCATCAAATTTGACAGAAATGGTGCCTCTCGCTGAATTTGCCCATGATAACGGTATTGGAATAAATTATCAGTTGTTAGATGGCGGCAATTCATTTTTCACTGCTTATAACGTTCAGCAGGAAAGTCTTAAGATGTTTGATGAGATGAAACAACAAACAATTGAGGCTATAAACAAGTTAATTGAAATGAAAGCTCAAGGTTATTTAATTTATAACAGTAATAAACAACTTCTTGCTTTTAAGGATTTAATTGTTAATTCTGAAATTCCTGAAAATGGTGAACTTGAATTTAAGACGATGATTGTTGAAGATATCGTTCCTATTGTTCAAGATAATGCAAATCGTAAAGTTGAAGATAAAATAAATCCTGATTTAATAAAAAAAGTAATAAACAGACCATATTCAGAGTTACACCCTGAAAAAGTTGCGGTTGAATCTGATGCAAGTTGTCAAATCGGGCATTATAATTTTTTAATTGATCCGTATGGCAGTGTCAGAGTTTGTTTTTCGTTTGATCCTATCGGGTCTTTGATAACGACTTTGCCTGAAAATATCTGGAACGGTATGGCTGCCGAAAGAATCAGAACTAAAATTGCTGCTTGCAATAAATCCTGTAAACTTTTGAATTGTAACTACCATGACGGAGATAATTAATGTCGGAGTACGTTAGCTGCGAATGGATAGAAAATGGAATGGATTTTGATGTTGGAGTTTATGGTTCCAACATTATGGAGTGTTGCTATGTAAGTTGTCCCGGTGGCGGCAATATTATGTTGAAACGAGATTTTGACGGTTCTCCTATTAATTGGGAAGAATTTTGGAAAATTAAAAACCATTATAGAGACATTCAAAAATCGGGACAAATTGTAAAAGAGTGTACCGATTGTGTTTTCCTTAGAAAAGATAATTGGGAAGATGGAAATCATATAAAAAGTATTATCTTTGATCATTTTACAAAGTGTAATTGTGATTGCATTTATTGTTATACTCATGAAGACAAGAAAAAATACAATACTTTAAAAAGTTATAATGTTCTTCCTATAATTAAAGATATGGTTGAAAGAGGAATTTTAATTCCGGGAGGGCAAATCGGTTTTGGTGGTGGAGAACCGACTATGCTTGATGAATTTGAAGATTTAATTAATTATCTTTTGGATAACGGTTTTGATAATATCAGTATTCCAACTTCTGCGATAAAATATTCTCCTGTTATTGAAAAGGGTGTTTCTATGGGAGCAGTCAATGTACAAAATTCCATTGATTGCGGTCGAAGAGAAACTTTTGCCATGATTAAGGGGATTGATGCTTATGATACTGTCATTAAAAATATGAGGCGTTATGCTTCAAAAAAAGCAGAGTATTATAATGTAATAAGCAAGTATATAATTTGTCCGGGATATAACGATGTAAAGAGAGAAGCAGACAAATGGCTTGAAACTTGTCAAAAAATTGGTATTGAAATGCTGATGCTCTCTGTTGAAAATATTTGGTTGAAATCTCATAGACATCACGGAAATAAAAGAATTGTTGATTTGATTCAATATATTTTGGAAAAAGGGCAATCAATGTTTCCTTATTGTCAAGGGGAAAATCATGTAATGCAATTACTTACGGGTATTGAAAAGGATTGTGTTTAGAGCGGTTTAGATTATTATTTTCCGCAACATTGTTTGTATTTTTTTCCGCTTCCGCAAGGGCAAGGTTCATTCCTTCCTACTTTTGGAATTATCGGTTTTTCTTCATTTTCTATTTCTTGTGACATTATTTGTGAAAAAACTTTTGAAGCGTATAGTATAGATGCCGGTGACACAATAGTTTTACCGTAATTATGGGATTTATACTTCTTGAGTATTTGGTCAAAACTCAGTTCTTGGTTTTCTATTTCATTGATTCTATTCGTAAAATTTGTATATTTTCCCGACATGTGTGACAAAATTACACTTGGGATTTTATCATTATTTAAAAAGTTTTCCATGCATTGGTCATAGTTTGGAACTATTTTGTAATCTTCACTTTCAAAAATCTTACAAAATGTTCCGTAAAACGGAATTGCATATAATCCTGAATTTTCTACAAATATAATACCTACATCATAGGTGTTACCTTCTGCTGAAAAACCTGCTATTGATTTTTTTGCAAAATTTTCATTTGTGAAAATAAAATCTTTGGTTGGAAAATAAGAATATTTTTCCGGCTTTTCAATTCCGTTTTTTACAAGTTCTTTAATCTCGTCATTGCCTGTTTCACAAAAGTCATTAAATGCATTTATAATATCGTCTGCAAATTTATTCGTTGTTATTACTTCTCTTGAATTAAAACATTCAATAAATTTTTGTTCAAAATCTTTAATTTGTTCCTTTATTTCTGAAAGTTTTATGTCATTGTCATAAAATACAACGTCAGGATTTTCAATAATTTTGCTGACAGCATAACGGTATGCTCCACCTGCTTTATCCGCTCCTGTAATTGCTCGAACATCAAATACGTAGTATTTTCCATCTATTTTACACAAACAACAATATAAAAATGACCCTTGGGCTACTCCTCTGAATGTAATCATCGTATTTAATACGTCAACACTGTATGTCTTTTCGTTAATCAGACTGTATAATTCAAATCCGTTTTTATAAATTCTTTTTACTTCAAAAACTCCGCAAAATGCATTCTTTAATGCATCTATAACTACAAGTTCTTTTTGAATAAGATTAAGTTTCTTTGATAAATAATAATCATAAACTGATTTCCCTGATACTTTTCTGGAAGATATATATGTTAATGTTCTTGCTCGTTTTTCATCTTGTGTTAACTTCTTTACATCAAATTGTGTAAAATCAATAAAATCTCTACTTAAACCCACATCATCTGACAAAAAATTCATAATTTTATCAATTATTTGATTAATCAGAACATTTGTATTTATAATTTGCATTTTCAATCCTTCTTATTAATTTTTAATATTGCAGAATGTCTTGCTGTATTACCATTCTCTTTTCTGTAAGAAAAAAATACATCACTGCTACAACATGTGCAATAGTCCGAAACATCAACCTGTTGGACAGCCAGTTCTTTCAAAAGAAGTCTGTTTATTTCTTTTAAATCAACGAAAAATTTTTTAGTTTCTTTATTGTATATAAATGTATATGATGCAATAGTTTTGTTTATTCCTTCAAATATTTTTTCAAAAACATCTTCATTGACATCAAAACAACATTTCCCTATTCCTGCTCCGATTGCGGCTCTTATGTCCTCAGGCTTTGAGCCTCGTTTCATCATAATTTTGACAGCTTTTTGCTGAATTTTTGCCGCTGTTCCTCTCCAGCCTGCGTGAACAATTCCGCCAATATTTCCTATCGGATCATACAAGATTATCGGAATACAATCAGCAAAGTTTAAAAATGTTGCGGTGTTTGGCATCGTTAATATTATGCCGTCTGTGTTGTCCGAAAAATTTTTACCTGCTTCTGCAATTTCTACGTTTGCAGTATGCATTTGTTTACACAGAAATAGTGAGTCTTTTGTAATTTTCAGTTTTTGCATTA
>CAZKAS010000021.1:0-13924 GCA_964550875.1 uncultured Muribaculaceae bacterium
GAGGTATTTCAACTTTATAGTGTTGCGATTACTTCTTGAATCCACCAATAATAAATTGTAACAGAATGTGAACTTTAATCGTTTTGCAAGGAAAGCCAATAACGATAAACTCTGTTAATAGAAGATAAGAGCCGTATGTCTTGATGTCGGTAGAAAAATTATTTATAATGAAAACGGAGAGTAATGTTTAATCTTTTTAAAATTTGAAAAGATTTGAGCAGACAACGATAAATGGAAAATTTTACCCGAATAATCCAAGATGACGGCTTTTGTCAGAGTGTCTTGACTTGTTGCGTTCATAAAGCCGGTATGGGCTTGCTACGCGGGGTAAAATAGTAAAGGAACAAAAATGAAAAAGTATAAAAGTGGTTTCTCATTGGCGGAAGTTCTTATTACGCTGGTGACAATAGGGATTATTGCTACAATGGCAATACCGTCATTGATGAATAAAATTAATGAGCAAGATACTGTTGTTGCTGTTAAAAAAGCTAATTCTGTTCTTTCTCAAGCTTACCAGAGAGTGATAGCTGAAAATGGAGAAATTTTTCCTCAATATCTTGGTTCATCACAAGATGAAGCAACAAAAAATCTGGGTGATATATTCGCAAAACAACTTAGTATTCAAAAGAATTGTGAAATGTCAAGTGATGGTGATTGTTGGGCAACAGATAATGACGGAATGTACAAATTTTATAATGGTAATGATTGGATTAATTGGAATTCTAATAGTTCCCAATATAAAATAAGATTAAATAATGGTACTTCCTTGAGTTTGTTAGCTTATAAAGACTATACAGCAAGAGGAGAAGATGAATCTTTACAATATGTTTTTGGGGCCTTTTTTGTAGATATAAATGGTGGTAAAAGCCCGAATACCTTGGGAAAAGATGTTTTTGCCTTTTGGATTACAAAGTATGGTGTTTTACCTTATGGTACTGCGCAGGTTGAAGATGTATATTCTTTATCCACATGCAGAACGACTGGGCGAGGCTGTACTGCTTGGGTAGTTATAAAAGGAAATTTGGATTACATTCGTGAAGATGTAAGTTGGTAGTTTAGCAAATAGTATTAACATTAAAGTTTATTTACTGCTTTTTGGTAATGTTTTATGGTTTAAACAATGCTATTTTTTATTTGCTAGGGGGAAAAGTTGTACGATTTAAAGACTTTAAGTAAGCCTGATAAAATGAAAATTGCCGAAAAACATCTCGGAAAATATGTTTCTGAGTTAAAAAGACACTTTGAGTTCTCTGATTTTCAACTGATTATTTTACTTGAAAATTTAGCTGCAAAAATGAGAAAAAATCGTAATATCTTATCTTTGCCATTTATGTTGAAAATTTTTAAAAAAAGACATTAATATTTTGTAATTCTAAAATGTCCCTATCCCCCATAAAAAGGCAATTTGCGTTTTTGTTTCATGTAGTTTTGAAAATTACTTGATATAGTTTTTGTATTCTTGTATAATCAAGCTTACAAGTATGAAAGGTATATTATGAGCAACGAAAGACAAGAACGTCGCAGACAAATATTTTTAAAAAGACAATTTTTATCCGGAAGAAGAAAAGTTTTAAAATTTTTGGAAGATAAAACATCTTTGAATGATTACATTCAGGAAAATATTTCAAAATATGGAGAAATGCCTGCTGTTACTGACACTTATTGTAATATTAGTTTGAATTACAATCAAGTTGAAGAACAAATTAGTCAGTTCGCTTCAGCTTTACAGTTCTTTGGTGTTAAAAAAGGTGATTTTATAGATATTTTTACCGAAAATAACGGACGTTGGTTTATATGTGAACAAGGAACAATGAGAACAGGTGCCGTTTGTACTTTGAGAGGTTCAAATGCTCCGGTGCAGGAACTTGATTATATTATCGGTCACAGCGATGCAAAAGGTCTTATTCTCCGTGACGGAAAATTACTTAACTCTTTAAAACCGTATTTAGACAAGTATGAACTAAGTTTTATTATATTAATGTTTAAATCCGACAAAGATGATTTGTCCGATTTGAAATGTCCTGTTTATTATTTTGATGATGTTCTTGAAATCGGTAAAAATCACGAATTTATCAAGCCGGAACAAAATCTTGATGAGTTCTGTATAATGCTCTACACGTCAGGTACTACCGGAAATCCGAAAGGTGTTGCTATTACTCATAAAAATATACTTGCTCAAATGCCTTCCGTTGAGGTTGGTTTTATGGCTACAACAGGAGAAAAAACTCTTCAAATTCTTCCGATTTGGCATGCTTATGAACATATCGGACAAATTTATTACTACATTGCCGGTTGTCATTTGCATTTTACTACTTTAACCGGATTAAAAAATGATTTGACAAGATATAAGATTGATACAATGATGTCTGTTCCCAGAATTTGGGAAGCCTTAAGATTAGGTATATTCCAAAAATTGAAACAAAAATCTCCGATTTTGTACGGAGTATTTGATTTCGCTGTCAAATTAAGCATTAATTACAAAATTCACAAAATGTACAGTGAAAGAAGAATTACAAACAAAAAGAACGGTTATCATAAACTTTCAAGCCTTTATCACAGGTTTGTACGTTCTTTCTTAAAGCCTTTCCACGTTTTATTCTCTAATACTTTATACAAGACTATCAAAGATAGTGCAGGTGTGAATTTTAGAGTATCAATTTCCGGTGGTGGTGCATTATCAATGAAAGATCAGCTTTTCTATGACGCAATCGGTGTAAATCTTAGAGAAGGCTACGGTTTGACAGAAACTGCGCCTGTTTTAACCCTTAGAAATGTCGGTGATCCTAACTTCCTTGGTTGTTGCGGACGACCTTTTATGGCTACTGAAGTTAAAATTTTGGATATGGATACAAAGAAAGAACTTGGAATTTTTCAAAAAGGTGTTGTTCACGTTCGTGGTTTACAGGTTATGAAGGGCTATTATAAAGACGAAGAGGCTACAAAAGCCGTTTTATCTGATGATGGCTGGTTTAATACCGGAGATATCGGCTGGTTAACTGCTGATAATAATTTGGTTTTGATTGGCAGAATGAAAGAAACTATCGTTCTTTCCAATGGCGAAAATGTTGAACCTGTTCCGATTGAAGAAGCTTGTCTTGAAAGTCCTTATATCGACCAAATTATGCTTGTCGGTCAAGACCAATCTTCTATTGGTGCATTAATTGTTCCTTCGGAAGAAGCTCTTAAAAAATGCGGTATTTTAGCAAAAGATATGAAATCAGGTAAAAATCTTTCAATTAAAAATGAAACTTTGCACGAACTTATTAAAAAAGAAATTGCTACTCACATTAAATCAAAGAAAAGTTTAAAATCTTTTGAACAAATTAAACAATTTGAAGTTATTAACGAAAACTTTACAATGGCTAACGGTATGCTTAGCCAAACCGCTAAAATTAAGCGTAATAATGTTTTTGAAAAATATAAATCTATTATTTCAAATATGTTTGAAGGTAAAGATAAATAATCTTTTCTTTTAATATTTATAAGAGGTACTCAAAAGTACCTCTTTTTTCATCTGATTAATGTAATTTTGAATAAAATACTATATTAATTTTTGTTACAACAGTATAATATACCATGTAAGTGTTGAATATTTTCGGAGAGAAAATAATGAAAATTAAAATTAAAGAAGTTGTAAAAATGAAAAAAGGCTGGAGTTTATACAAATTAGCGAAAGTTTTAAATCTTCCTCAGCAAACAGTATATTCTTGGGCTAGCGGAAGAACTCAGCCTTCTTATGAGAACATGGACAGATTATGTGATACGCTTGAATGTTCTGTTGGTGATTTGTTTGAATCGGAACCTGTTCAGGAAAAATTAAATTTAATCGTCAATGGTTAAATTTGATGTTATAATATCTATTGTCCTTTAAAATAGACAAGTGGCAATTGTTAAAAATAATAATAAATAGTTATATAAGAATGAATTTTGTGTGGTAGGTCGTGCCGCTCACGAATTATTACAGTTAACGACAAGGCAATGTGGGAACAAAATTCGTAAAAAAATGGTCGGTTTAACCGACCAATTTTTGTTTTTATTAACTTTTATCTTTCTTCTTCTCTTTTTAATTTTCTATTCATAAGTTTTTCAAGAACTTCTTGAGGCGTTATATCAGTATAAACAGCCTCATATATTGCATTTGAAACAGGAGTTTCTATTCCCAGTTTTTTTGAAAGTTCGCAAACCGCCTTAGACGTTTTTACCCCTTCTGCAACTGAGCCCAGTTCATTTAAGATATCATCAATTTTTTTGCCCTTGCCTAACATTGAGCCGACTGTATAATTTCTGCTTAAAGGGCTTGAACAAGTTGCAATCAAATCTCCCATTCCCGATAAACCATACAAGGTTTCAGGTTTTGCCCCCAATGCAACACTGACACGAACAACTTCCGCCATTCCTCTTGTAAGCAGTGCTCCACGTGCATTATCGCCGAGTCCCATTTCTCCCGCAAATCCTGATGCTATTGCGATAACGTTTTTTAAACTTCCTCCAAGTTCAACACCAATGACATCTGCATTTGCATAAAGTCTGAATTTCCCTGCTACATTTAATTGCTTTTGTGCTTTTAAAGCTTTTTCCATATCTTCACAAGCAACGGAAGCTGCTGTCGGTAAACCGTTTAAGACTTCTTTTGCTAATGTCGGTCCGGAGAGAATAACAGGAGAAACATTTGGTAATTCTTGTTTTATAACTTCAGACATTCTCATCAAAGATGGCAATTCTAAGCCTTTTGAGGTGTTAACCAAAATTTGTTCATCACGAAGACCGATTTCCGCAAGCTGCTTTGACACCGCTCTAATTCCCGATGTTGCAATAACCATAAGGATATAGTCCGCATCAGAAACGGCTTCTTTTAAGTTTGACGAAATCTCCGTTTTGGGGTCTAAAACAACCGTTACGGGTTTTGTTGTCTTCTTTTCATTCCTAAGTTCTTCGGAAATATCTTGTTCTCTGCCCCAAACACAAACCCTGTCAAAGTTTGGAGTTAATAATTTTGCAAGAGTAAGCCCCCAGCAACCTGGACCTAAAACCGTCAACTTCATTCTTATTCCTCGCTTTCAAACACTTTTTTGACCTCTTCTCTGTCATCAAAATGTATTGTTTTATCTTTTAATATTTGATAATCTTCATGTCCTTTTCCTGCAACCATTATTATATCATCACGGTTAGCAATTTTTTTAAGCAGTTCTATTGCTTTTCTTCTGTCAGGTTCAACAAAAACCCTTTGAGGATTTACCGTTTGTATTCCTGCCATAATATCGGAAATGATTAAATCAGGATTTTCGCTTCTCGGATTATCAGATGTTACAACTATAATATCCGCTTTTTCATCAGCAATTTTGCCCATTTTTGGACGCTTTGTCGCATCTCGATCGCCTCCGCAACCGAATAGACATATCAATCTTGAATTTTCTTTTTTTAGTTCTGCTGCTGCTTTTAAGACATTTTCCAATCCGTCGGGCGTATGCGCATAATCGACAATGACCAAAGGCTCCTTATGAACTGCCTCAAACCTTCCCGCAACTCCTTTCGTTGCCTCTAATACGGCTATAATTGTATCAATATCAATTCCGTTTGATTTTGCTGTCGCTATTGCTGCTAAAGTATTATAAACACTAAACATTCCATTTAATTGCAAATCAACTGTTTTTTTCGTATCGTTAAAACAAAGTGTATATTTCGCTCCGTGCATTGAAAAACTGATATCTTTCGCTTTAAAGTCGGCTTTTTCCTTTATTCCGTATGTAACAATTTTTACACCTTCCGGAACAATTTCAATAAATCTTTGAGCATATTCGTCATCAGCATTTATAACTGCCGTTGCTCCTTTTTTTAGTCCTTTAAACAAGATTGCTTTTGCCTCAAAGTAATTATTCATCGTAATATGATAATCAAGGTGGTCTTGCGTTAAATTCGTCAAAACTGCCGTATTCCAAGTCGTTCCGCCAACTCGATTTTGTTCTAAAGAATGAGAGCTTACTTCTGCTGCGATTGTTTTTATTTCTTCATCAACTGCTCGCTGCAAAAGATGTTGAAATTCCGGTGCTTGCGGTGTTGTGTGTTTTGCTTCCGCATAATTATCCGTACTTTTAAACTTAAAGCCTAATGTTCCTATAATACCGCATTTTTCATTGTCTGCTTCAAAAATCTTCTGTAAAAGATGTGTGACAGTTGTCTTTCCGTTCGTTCCCGTAACACCTATCATATTTATATTCTTTGATGGATAGTTATAAAATGTTGCTGCTAAATCTGCTATTTGATGTCTGGTCGATTTAACCTTGATTTGCGGAATGTCAAAATCTAATTCCCTTTCAACCATAAGCGCTGTTGCTCCATTTTCAATCGCCATTTTTGCAAAGTTATGACCGTCTGAATTTTCTCCTACCAAACAAACAAAAATATCTCCTTGTCTTGTCGTTTTAGAATTATAAGAAATTCCTGTTATTTC
Organism: uncultured Muribaculaceae bacterium; assembly: GCA_964550875.1. Lineage (GTDB taxonomy): Bacteria > Cyanobacteriota > Vampirovibrionia > Gastranaerophilales > Gastranaerophilaceae > RUG841. The sequence continues at coordinate 6,449 of CAZKAS010000021.1, forward strand.
TTCCTCTTTTTGGTTTATGCATTCTGCTTCTTGTATCCCTGAAATAATTTTACTTAATAACATCTTTAACTCTTTCAATTTTTCTTTTTTCGATTAATTTTACTGCTTTTGTTTGTCGTTTTATTTGTTGTTTTTATCTTTTCTGCTTTTTTGCTTTTTTTTGTAAATTCAAAAAATGATTTCTTTTGTTTATTTACATTTTTTATTCCTTTTTGGTTTTTGATATTTTGTGGAAGTATGGAAAATTTTTGAAGGGCGTTTTGTTCCGCTTCAAGTTCGAGTCTTTCCGCTTCTAAATCGGGTAATGGTCTTGTACATGCTTTAAAGCCTGAATTTGGTGATTTGTCGCTTTTTAAGTTCAATATTCTTGCTACTTGTTTTGCAACTTCCGCAAAAACAGGTACGGCTACTGTTGATCCCCATATTTCCCAGCCTTTTGCCGAGTCAACAACAACATATATAACTACTTGTGGATCTGATGCCGGTAAATAACCGATTGCGGAGGTATAAAGTTTATCCGTATAACCCTTTGCTCCTTCCATTGTTTTCCTTGATGTTCCTGTTTTTGATGCAACTTGATAATTTGAAAGATTTAACGGTAATTTTGTCCTTGATGTACTTTTTGTTAAAAATTCCGTCACCAATCTTGCCTGTTCCGGCTGCATTACTCTAACTTTTTTTACGTGTTTTGAAAGTTCTTCTTCCGGATATTTCACGACGTGAGGGGTTACTTTTAACCCATCATTTGCTATTGCTGAAATTGCAGAAATCATTTGAATACAAGTAACTGATGCGCCATAACCGTATCCCATTGAGGCATGTCTTGACATATCCCAAGTTTCAGGCTTTGGCAAAAGTCCTGTTGATTCTCCGGGAAGGTCTATTCCTGTTTTTTGTCCTATTCCAAATTTGTACAGGCTATTATAAAATTCTCTCGGTGTCATTAATAACGCAACTTTTAAACTACCTACGTTACTCGAGTGTTGAAATAAATATTCCATATTTATTTCCCCGGGACAAGGAAATTTGTGATAATCGTAATTTGAAATTGTCCAACCGCCGATTTCTACTCGTCCTGAGTCATATACCGTTGAATTTCTGTGGATTTTATTATTCGCAACTGCTGATGCAACGGTCAATACCTTAAATGTTGACCCCGGCGGAAATACATCGGAAAGTGTCCAATTCTTAAGTTGTAAGTATGTTGCGGTTTTAAATTCGTTCGGATTATATGTCGGATATACTGCATATCCTAAAATCTCTCCGTTATTAGGATTCATTACAATTACCGTTCCTCGCAATGCCTGCTTTTCCGTAATCATTTTTAATAATTCAGTTTCGCATACGTGTTGTATCGCTGAATCAATCGTTAATGTAACTGTCTTTCCTGTCGTCGGTGTTGTGATTTTTTCAGGGTCTGTTTTGAAATCGTATATTACATCTCCCCTTCTCGTCGTTTCAATTACAATGTCCTTATCAACTTTTTCAAGTTCCTTCTTCATCGTAAATTCAACACCTGCCGCTACATCAGCATCGGCATTATAATATCCTAAAATATGTGCAGCCATAGTGTCTTGCGGATATACTCGGCAATTCTTTCTGTCTGTACTTATTTCCCTTAATCCAAGTTTTCTCATACTTTCGACTGTCGGACGATCAATATCTTTCTTCAAAAGAATGATATTATTCGGATTGCTCTTTATTATCTTCGCTACCTCGGTTTCCGTCATTCCAAGATATTTTGATATCCGTTGTCCGATTTCCTCAGGAGTATGGTCCATATATTGTCTGTGTACATACACGTTATATGAAAGTTGGTCTGAGGCAAGTTTTATACCATTTCTATCCAAAATCGAACCTCGCATAATGAATTTTTTCGCTATGCGCTGCGCCTTTGCTTTCTTTGCATAATGCTTGATATCAACAATTTGTACGGCAAACAGATATATTGCAAGTGCTATTGCAAAACATGTGAATATTATCTTCAATATTCTTAGTCTGTTATCAAATGTCTTTATCCTGTCTGAATAATTATTTTTTTTATTTGCCATTTTTTGTTACTTTTTATGGAGTATTTTCTAGTAATAATAGCATATCAGACAAGATTGGGTTAAATGTTAATCTATCTTAATCTATAAATCTTAGTGTTATATTCTAAAATCCAAGTGACCATCTGTAGTAATCAAGATAATATTTCTTCTTTTTTATCGGTTTTTCACTTACGGGTAACTCTTCTCCCATCTCTACAACTCGTGTTGCCGTATCTAGTTTCCCCTGCTGCTTTACCAGTGTTTCGACATTATGATAGGACATCAAATTATCTAATTTGTTTTGAAGTTCTATATTCTCGTTATTAAGTTTTATCGTTTCACTGCTTAATTTTGACAGGTGTACTTGCATAAGTGTTGTTACATAATAACTTATGAACATTACAATCATAATAAGCGTGAGCAATCGACATAGTGATTTATTTAATCTCGAAAGTGTATGCTTTGGCTGTTTTTGTTCATATTCTTCGGGTGTCAATGAGTACTCCTTACTTAATCACTCTGGCAAATCTCAATTTCGCAGAACGTGACGGCGGATTTTCTTTTAATTCCTCTTCTGATGCCGTTATCGGCTTTTTGGTCAAAACTTCAAGTTTGCCGTCCTCATGGAACCTTGAAGAATTTTCCCTAAAGAAATTTTTTACAATCCTATCCTCTGCGGAATGAAATGTTACAGCTGAAATTATAGCACCTGTTTCCAAAATAGGCAGAATGTTTCTTAATGTATCTTTTATGTTCTCAAGTTCTCCATTGACCTCTATCCGTATCGCCTGAAAAACCCTTGTTGCAGGGTGAATTTTACTTTTAATTCTTGGCGTTGAATTTACTATTATGTTTGAAAGTTCGCCTGTCGTCTTGATTGGAGATTTTTTTTTCGTTTCAACAATAGCTTTTGCTATTCTTTTTGAAAATCTTTCTTCTCCGTATTCGCTGAAAATTCTGACTAAATCATCTTCTCTGTACCCGTTTACAATGTCATAGGCAGAAAAATTCGCTTCCTGATTAAATCTCATATCCAACGGTGCATCTTTTTGAAATGAAAAACCTCTTTCTCCGTTTGTTAACTGGTAAAATGAAGCCCCAAAGTCATAAACTACTCCGCCTGTGATTTTTTCTATTCCCATTTCGTCAAGATGATTTTTAATGTTCACATGGCTGTCTTTGATAATTTTAATGTTCTTAAAACCTTGCAATTTCTCGCTTGCAGCCCTAATCGCATCATTATCAACATCAAAAGAAAATAATTTGCCGTCAGGCAAAATTTTCTCGGCTATAATTGCTGAATATCCTCCTCCACCTAAGGTTGCATCTATGTAAACTTTTCCGCTTTCAAGACAAAGTGCCTCGGTTGCTTCTTTCGCCATTACCGGGAAATGCTTAAATTCTGCCATTATTCTTCAATCTCTGCAAGTTTTTCTAACTTCAACTTTTGGTCATGTGCCATAAGCAAGTCAATCAACTCTTCCAAGTCACCGTCAATTACCGTCCAAACATTGAGATTATGGTTAATTCTGTGGTCTGTCAGTCTGCCTTGAGGGAAATTATATGTTCTGATTCTTTCCGAACGATCTCCTGTCCCTACTTGCGAACGTCTTAAGTCTGTTATTTCCTGCATCTGCTTTTGTCGTTCCAAGTCATATAATTTTGCCTTCAAAATTTGCATTGCCCGTTCTTTATTTTGCAACTGAGAACGCTCTTCCGTACAAAAAATCATAATTCCTGTCGGCTTGTGGAAAAGTCTTGCGGCTGTTTCAACTTTGTTTACGTTTTGTCCGCCTGCTCCGCCTGAACGTGCTGTTGACATTTCAATATCTTCGGGACGAATTTCAACTTCTACATCATCTACTTCAGGCATTACCGCTACCGTTGCAGTTGATGTATGTACTCTGCCTTGTGACTCCGTTTCGGGAACTCTTTGTACTCTATGTACTCCCGATTCATATTTTAATCTGCTGTATATACTGTCACCCTTGACTGAAATAATAACTTCGGATACGCCTCCCATTTCCGAATCCGTTTTCGACAATACTTCTGTCTTCCAACCCATTTTATCTGCGTATCTCATATACATTCTCATTAAATCGCCTGCAAAAATGTTTGCTTCATCTCCGCCTGCAGATCCCCTGATTTCAAGCATAATATCTTTATCGTCCATTGGGTCACGAGGAAGTAAAAGAATTTTCATCTTTTCTGAATATTCTTCTATCTTTTTTTCATTTTCTGCAATTTCCGCTTTTAAGAAACCTCTCATTTCTTCATCAGTTTCTCCATGAAGCATTTCTTCGCCGTCTTTGATTGCGTTTGTCGCCTCTTGCCATTTGTGGTAAAGCTCTACCGTTTCTTCCATTGACTTCCTTTGCTTTGAAAGATCACGAAATTTGTTATAATCTTGAATTATTTCGGGTTTGCTTAAAATTTCTCCCAATTCAATATACTTTTCTTCAATCTTAACGATTTTTTCAAGCATTTCTTCCATTATTAAAGCCCTCTTTTCGCCTTTCGTCCGCAAGATTTGTCTTCATCACAAAAGCCTGCTTTTTCACATTTTGGTACAAGATAATCCTTTAACCATTCTTCGGATTTTATAAGTTCATCACACATCATTTTTACCATCGTTCTTATTTCAGCTTGCGCTCTCGTACATAATCTTAAATTCGCAAGGTGAATTAATTCTCTCAAATTTAAACTCGCTACCATCGATGTTGATGTTGCATTTGGCAAAATCATTCTCGCATCTTCCGCCGCAATCCCTTTTTCCGTCATTTCAATGTAAAATTTCGTCGTCGCTGCCATAAACTCATCGTACTTTTGCGCAAGTTCTTCATTCTTTGCAATTGATGACGGTACTATGTAATCAAATTGTTCCTTCTCCTGTACATATCTCTGAGATTTTTGCGAAAAAGACATGTGTCTGTGTCTTACAAATTGATGTGAGCATGCCCGTGAAATTCCGCTAATTGCATATGTAACCTGAATATGCTCTATCGTGCTGTAATGACCGGAAGAGATAACTCTATTTATCAATTTTAAAGCTTTTTCTCTGTCTTTTGCATTATCACATTCATTTATTGCTATCGGAGAGTCTGCTGAATAACAAGTTCTGCAAGCAGTATAGATTGTTCTGAGCATATCTTCGGGTTTTGATATGATTTTAACCTGTGCCGTAACCTTATGATTTGACATTATAACCTCTTTAATACACAAATACCCGCCTTGAATATGCGGGTATCTCTAAAACCGCTATGCGGCTTCCTTACAACACTTATTTTTGTTGGTAACGTTTCTTAAATCTTTCAACACGTCCTTCTGTGTCAACGATTTTTTGGTTACCTGTGTAAAACGGGTGGCAGTGGTTACAAATTTCAACCGTAAGATTGTCTTGTATTGAGCCTGTTTCAATTTCGTTTCCGCATACACATTTGATAACTGTCTTTTTGTAATCCGGATGAATATCTTTCTTCATGTTTTTTCCTCTACTGTTTTGAAAAACTTTTCTATCTGATTATATACACCTAAAAAAATTATATCAAGTAAATTGTAATTTTTTTTTGCTTTGTTTTATAAAACATGTTTAAAATGGTATATTTTGTGGTAGTATATTCATGGAGTCTTTGTACAAATTTGAAAAATAAGGAATCTTTATATGAAAACTAAGAAAAAAGCAATGACTATGGCAGAGGTTTTGGTTTGCCTTGCGATAGTCGGTATTTTGGCTATGTTATTAATTCCTATTATCAGTAAAACTACACAAAACAAAGAAAAATTTCTCTACAAAAAAGCGCTAAATACCATGCAAAATGCAGTTTCTGCAGTTATGACCGAAAACGGTGTTGTTAATTCTGCGAATTTCTGGCCTGATTTAAGTAACAATGGTACTGATTTGCAAAAAGAAATCGGTAGAAAAATGTTGTTAATTGGTGGTTATGGCTCGGGTGATTCAGCTTCCGATCCTACTTTCGTTTCAAATGACGGTATGATTTGGTGGGATTTACCAAAACAATGGCCTGCCGGTGAAGACCATATCGACATCTTTGTTGATGTTAACGGTGATGGCGGTAAAAACATTTCTACTGAGTCTGATGGCGAGGCTGTCGTTACTAACCCTGATCGTCTGAAACTCCGTATTATGAAAGATGGTCGTGTTATAGTTCCGGCTTATGATGACAGTACAAGTGATGATTATGATTGGTCGTTTGAACGTGAATATTTGTTATCTCAAGATTTGAAAAATGTTACTTCAGATAGAAACGACTTGTCAAACGATTCCAAACGAGTTCGTTATTAAAGAACTTTCGCAAAAAGAAAAAGATTCGAGAAATCGAGTCTTTTTTTTTTGCTAAAAAGGATTGTATAACTTTTCCGATTATGTTATCATTCTCCATAGTCATTAAACTATCATTATGAAAGGACTATTTTAATGGAAGCAAATGAAAAAAAAGCAACAATCGGTATTATTGGAGGAACAGGTTTCTACTCTTTCTTTGCAGGACAAGAGGTTGAAGAAGTCAATATTGAAACACCTTACGGTAAACCCAGCGACACAATTACAATCGGAAAAATCGGCCCCCACAAGGTAGCATTTTTGCCTCGTCATGGACTTGACCATAGATTTCCGCCTCATCTCGTAAATTACAGAGCTAATGTTTGGGCTTTGAAATCTTTAGGTTGTGACAGAGTGATTTCTCCCTGCGCTGCCGGTAGTTTTCAAAAACACGTTAAACCGGGCTCTTTTGTCGTTCCTGATCAATTCGTTGATTGGACTGACGGACGTAAAAACACTTTCTTTGAAGGACCTAAAGTTATTCACGCCAGCGCTGCTAATCCTTATTGCCCCGAGTTGCGTAAGTTAGCAATTGATGCTGCTCACAAACACGGTATTGAAGTCCATGAAACAGGTACGGTTGTTACCATTAACGGACCTCGCTTCTCTACTAAAGCAGAATCTCAATTCTTTACAAGACAAGGCTGGGAAGTCGCTAGTATGACTCAATTCCCTGAAGTTCATCTCGTTAAAGAACTTGATATGTGTCCCGTTACAATTGCTCTTATTACTGACCACGATTGCGGTTTGGAAGGTGATGTCGAACCTGTTACTCACCAACAAGTTTGCAAAATTTTCAATGAAAACATCGACAATCTCAAAAAGATGTTGATTACTCTAATTGAAAATATTCCTGCTGACAGAGCAAATTGCGATTGTATGAACACTTCCAAAACATCATAGTTATTATTTTAATGAAACTGTCGTTACTTCTTGAAGTAGCGGCAGTTTTTTCTGAAGGAGAAAAATTTTGGGCTATTTTATCTATAGCGTTGTGAAAAATCTTTTTAATGCAACTTACTTCATTTTAATCGTTAGTTGCTTCTTAACTTGGCTTCCCAACATTAATTGGTATAACCAACCTTTTCGCTTTATGAGAGAATTTAG
>CAZKAS010000021.1:13934-25012 GCA_964550875.1 uncultured Muribaculaceae bacterium
CCCTTGCAGAAAAATCGTTCCCCCTATTTCCGGTATTGATTTATCTCCTATTGTTGCCTTTATCATCTTGCAAGTTATTGAAACGATTATTCTCGGTCTTATCAGAATGATTTTTGGCTTCTAATTCGCTTGCGTTCTTAACGGTATATCTGATACCGTTACGGGTACAAAATAATGCTTGGTTGCGTTTGCAAGTTTCCTTACGCTATAAACCGCAAGTTCTTTATCACATGTGGGTGAAATCATTATCTCCTTGATTATTGATGACGTTTCTGCATCGGGCAACTCATGTTCAATATGCGGTACAAAAATTCCGTTTTGTATTTCAAATTCGCATGCTTCACTGTGTGAATGCGTTCTTATTCCCAATACTATTCTAAATTCGTTTTCTTCATAAAAAGCAGGGTGTTTGAGAAATACACTGTATATTTTAAAATTGTCTATAATATCCCACAAAACTATTTGCTTCTCTTTTCCGTTCTTTGCTTCCTTAAATTTTTGATTGTATGTTAAAATCGTATCGGTCAACATTTTGTTCTGCTTTTTGGTATCATAACAAACTTTTGCAAATGCTGAAAATTCATATCCCTTTGACTCTACGCTGTCTTTAAGCTTTTCCGTTGAAAATGTTATACCATATCCCGTTTTATCAGCAGTTTTTGTATAATTGTTCCATAAGCTCAAACAGTTCTTTTCTGTTGAAAGGCAAAAAACATAATATTCTAATCGTGCAAATATTTCACTCTCTTCATCATAAAAAGTATTACACGTCATGTATTCCGCTCGTGCAAGAATTTTTTCATAAAATTCGGGCACCAAAAATTCTTTAATCTGCTTCAATAACTCCAAAATTAATGAATATGTGTACTTCATTTCACTTTTATCATTTAAAAAATAAATGTTTGAAAACCAAAGATGATTACTCTTCAAAATTCCCTTTAATGCCTTTGGTGATGTGTAATGATACAATTCCTTCGGGAAAACTTTCTTTTCTGTAACTCTAAAATAATCGTAATTCGTCTTTTTCATTAAAATTCCGCCGTTCCTTCTTCATTATAACAAATTTTGACGAAGGTTACACCTGCAAACTGTTATTTCCCTTCCTGTTCGGCTTTCTTCTTCTGCTCTTGCAACATGTAATATATATTCTTTTTTACGTAAACATTATTCGCAAATGATAATAGCGCTGAACGAACAAGTTTTGATAAATTCGTTCGCTCTTTTTTGCTGTTTGCCTCCGCAAAATCTCTTAGCCCAAATGTTACGTTCAACACGCTTTCTAACTCTTCAGCAAAAAAATTGTATGCCCTGCTTAAAGAATATTGTTTCGTTTGCATTTTTATCAGATTCCCTATATCGGAAATACTTAAAACATTTTTCAATATCCCTATTACAACCAAATAAACAATATGGCTCTTTGAGTATTTTTTATTCTTCGGCGGTTCTATAACCTTCTGCTTTACATAGTTATTAACCATTGTCGCCGTTATTGTTTTTTCCTCTTCCGGTATTTCAAACGGCGTAAGATACTCTTCTAAAATACCGATTAATTGATCCATATATACGTCTATTTTCGGTAATTCTTCAAATCTGGGACAATGATATGCGGCTAATTTTTCGTTTTCTTTTTTTTGATGTGCTGTGTATTCATTTACCATAACTGTTTTTATTATTATATAATCTCGTTTTTTTGTCAAATCATCAGTTTGTCAATGTCATTTCATATGGTTATTAATACTATTTGTTGTAGTGACTATATATAGTATTGCTTTAATCGCTTTGCGTTCGATTTAAATTTTATTTATAGACAAAAACGCACCCCGAAAGGTGCGCTTTTCTCTGCTTTTATATTTGTTTGAAAATTTTACTTTATTGAAATTTTTTTTACGGTTTCTTTCTTATTTTCTTGTTTCTTTAATAATGTAATATGTAGAATGCCGTCTTTATACTCACTGGTTGAATTTTCGTCGTCTATCTCCTGCTCAAATCTAATAGATTTTTCATAGTTTCCGTATGTAAATTCGGATATGTGCATTATCTCTTCTTCCGGCATTTCTTCTTTTTTAAATTCTGCTTTTACCGTTAAAACATTTTCTGCGAGTTCTATATTAATATCTTCTTTGTTCATTCCGGGCAAAATAAATTTTATTTTGTATTCCTTTTCATTCTCTCTGATTTCGCAGCAAGGACGGAAACCTTGTGTGTAATTTTCCCTTACAAGTCTTTCTAAATTGTTACGAAAACTGTCAAATAACATTTCAGGTTCTCTTTCAATAATACCAAATCTCATAATTCCTCCTTGAGCTTTGCTCTTTCATTTCTTTCATTTTTGTTATAACACCGTTTTCTCTTAATTCTCATAAACTTAACTAAAAATTAACTTTCTTGAAATCTCAATGAAAGCAACTCTTCTCAAATTCTGTTAACTATGGTTTTAATATTTTTTAAGTAGTTTTATTCTTAAATGCTACGGAAATTTGATTTTGCAAAAAAATATAAAAGTAAAGCGGACGTTTTAAACGTCCGCTTTTTAAAGATATGAAATGTATTTTTACTCGTGATGTTTTGCGTAACAATCTTTGCAGTACACTTCTTTTCCGGTAATAGGTTTAAAAGGTACTTGTGTTTGGCAACCGCAATCTGAGCAGGTAACATCGTACATTTTTCTTTTCGCACGTTGACTTTGGCGACGTGATTTACGGCATTCCGGACATCTTTTCGGTTTGTTCACGAGTCCCTTTTCTGCGTAAAATTCTTGTTCTCCGGCTGTAAATACAAATTCACTTCCGCAATCTTCGCAGATAAGTTTTTCATCTTGATACATTTGATTCTCCTTGGGCATATAATTCATTATGCACAAAATTACCCATGTTCTGTGCACATTTTTATTCTACATTTATTTTCAAATTTTGGCAATAAAAAAGATTATTACAAAATATATATTTTATTTACAAAGAGATAGTTATATGTGATAATAAAACAGTAAGTTTAAGGTGTGAGGTTTAATATGACAATTATAACGGATAGATTCAGTATAAGTACAAAGGGTTTTACTGACATTATAGATATTACATCGCAGATTGTCGAATTAACCAAAAAGCACGGAATAAAAGAAGCGAATGCTCATATTTATGTTATTGGTTCTACAGCATCAATAACAACTATTGAGTATGAACCGGGGCTATTAAGAGATTTGCCTGAAGCTTTAGAAAAATTTGCTCCTGTTAATAAAGAGTATTACCACGATCAAACTTGGCAAGATGGAAATGGCTATGCGCATTTGCGTTCTTCTTTGATTGGAACATCAGAAAATATACCGATTATAGATGGAACACCATTTCTTGGAACTTGGCAACAAATAGTCCTTGTCGATTTTGACAATAAACCCAGAACAAGAACTGTTTTAGTTCAATTTCTGTTTTAATTCATAAAAAATTATTAAGAAATTTGAACATTAAAAACATACAAAATTTAACTAGAATGTATTAGTTGAAGCCGGTGTTTTAAATTTTGTAATATTTGATTGAAATAATAGAGGAACTGTTTCAACAGGACCACTTCTGTTTTTTGCGACAATCAATTCCGCTTTTCCTTTTAAATCGGGGTTTTCTTTGTTGTAATATTCTTCCCTGTGTATAAAAAGTACAATATCGGCGTCTTGTTCAATTGCTCCGGAATCACGAAGGTCGGAGAGCATGGGTCGTTTGTTATCTCTTTTTTCGTTACCTCTGGTCAATTGAGAAAGTGCAATAATCGGAACTTCCAGTTCTTTTGCGAGGATTTTTAAGCCTCTGGATATTGCGGAGATTTCTTGATTTCTGTCATTTGGGTTATTACCTTGCATAAGTTGCAGATAGTCAATGATAATAAGTCCCAAGTTTTTTTCTTTCATTTTAAGACGTTTGCATTTAGCTCTCATTTCTGTTACGGAAAGACCGCCTGCATCATCAATATATATTTTTGAGTCATTGCTGAACGTTTCCATAACTTTTGTAATTTTTTCCCAATCTTGAGGTTGTAAATGTCCTGAGGATAATCTTCTGGCATCAACTTCCGCTTCTGATGCGAGAAGTCTTTTCATAAGTTCTTGTTTTGACATCTCAAGGGAAAAGACCGCAACGGATTTATTTGTTCTAAGTCCGACATTTTGGGCAATATTGAGTGCAAATGCCGTTTTACCCATAGCAGGACGAGCGGCAAGAATGATTAAGTTACCCGGTTGCAAGCCTGAGGTCATTTGGTCAAAATCATAAAATCCCGTAGGAGTCCCTGACAATTCGTCCATATGGTTATATCTATATTCAATTTCCTCGTAAGTTTTATAGACCAAGTTCGTGATATTTTCGACTTCAGATGTATTTTTTTGAGAAGCAACACCAAAAATCAATTGTTGAGCGCAATCCAAAATTAAAGACGGGTCATTATTTTCATAAGACATATTGACAATTTCAGAACCTGCAGCAATTAAATTTCTGCGAATTGACATATCTTTGACAATATCTGCATAATAATTGACGTTTACGGTTGTGACCGTATCCAGCGCCAAATCCGTAACGTAATCACGACCTCCGACTTCTTCTAATTTTCCTGCTGATTTTAATTTTTCGGAGACCGTAACAATATCAACAGGTTCATTGCGTTCATAAAGATTCTTGACAGCGCTAAAAACCTCTTTGTTTGCAGGTTTGTAAAAATCCTCAGCTTTTATCATGTCTGCAACTCTTGCATAAGCGGTTGGACTGGTTAAAACAGCACCAAGTAATGCATTTTCTGCATCAATACTTTGCGGAACAAGAGCGTTATTTTGTTTAATCAATTCTTTTTTTGCCATAGCCTAACCTGTTCAAGTAAACATGCATGATGATAATCAATTCAAACCAAAATCTCAACATGTTTTTTTATCTCAAAAACAAAATTTACAATTTTAAAAACCCGAAGTTATGATAACATCGGGTAAAAAAAGTTATTTAAAAAGATTGAGATATGTTACACTTCTACGAATAATTTTCTTCCGACAATATTTGGTTTGTTGTTGTAGTAACCTGCGAAATAGCCGCCAGCGAAGGGTTGATTTTTTCCGTAAAATTCGTTTCTGCGGTTCATTTGCTCTAAATTTTGACTCAAAAACGGGTTAGCGAAAGGGTTTGAATAGTTTTGAGTTTTCGTTATTGGTGTAGCAATTTGGGTTGCGGAAGTTGCCTGTGTCTTTCCGTTAAAAAAATTGTGTAATCCTTCAATCATATTCCTTAATCTCCCTGTACAAGGTATTATTTAATTATATTTCTTACGATGTCATTATTATAATTATATTTGTTAAAAAAAATAACATGTTTTTGAAAAAATCGTATATATGAATGAAAAAGTGGTATTATATATTTTGTACTTTTTGAGGATTTTGAATGGATTGTCCTGTTTGTGGGAAAAAATTAATTGTTGTAGAGAAGAGCAAGATAGAACTTGATTGGTGTCCTTTTTGCAGGGGATTTTGGTTTGATGTTGATGAATGGCAACTTTTGGGAGTAAAAGACGATAAGTACAGCCCATTTTTGCAGGAAGCAGTCAGAGTAGAGGGTGAAAAAGGGCGTAAATGTCCTATTTGCGGTAAAATAATGGAGAAAATCAAAGTTGGTGACACTGTTTTAGACAGATGTCCGTCGTTGCATGGCGTTTGGTTTGATGAAGGAGAACTGGGCAGTTTTATAAATTTTTCAAACTCTGAATTATCAGAAACAAAAACAGTGAAATTTTTAGGTGAAGTTTTTAATATTCTAAAATGATTAAAAAGATACAGATAAAGTATAAATAGAGTTATTTGAAAAAAGTTTGATAAATAGAAATAATAAGGAGAAAAGATGACAGAATCGACGATTACAATTTTAATTCCTACTGTAGTAATGGTAGTTATTTTGATATGGGGAATCAGTGTTTATAATTCGCTGGTAGTATTGAGAAATAAAGTCAAGAATGCTTGGGCACAGATTGATGTTCAGTTGAAACGCCGATATGATTTAATTCCAAACCTTGTAGAAACGGTGAAAGGTTATGCCGCTCATGAAGCAGCAGTTCTTGAAAATGTTATAAAGGCTCGTCAACAGGCAATTAATATTGGGGATAACGTAGAAAAACGTGCTCAAGTTGAAAATGCACTATCAGGAACATTGAAATCATTGTTTGCGGTCGCAGAAAATTACCCTGAGTTGAAAGCAAATCAAAATTTCTTGCAACTTCAGGAGGAGTTGACATCTACGGAGAATAAAATCGGTTTTGCACGTCAATTTTATAATGATTCGGTTTTAGATTATAACAATAAGAAAGAAATGTTTCCGACAAACATGTTTGCAGCCGCATTTAATTTTGAAACGGGAAAATTCTTTGAAACTTCAGCAGAGGAAAAGGTTGCGCCAAAAGTTAGTTTTTAGAAGAAATTGAGTAATAAATGTGGCATCAAATAGAGGAAAATAAAAAAAGAAGCGGTATTTTGATTTTTTTAATGCTATGCTTGTTGATTATTTTAGGAGCAAGCGCAGGTTTGTTTGTTTCAACGCTTGTTTGCCCTCCGTCGGCAGAAGGTATAGAAATGCTTTCACCGCAAGAGATTGCAACTCTTCAAGATGCTATGTTTCAGGGTGTTTTTTATGCAATTGTAATTTGGCTGATAATGCTTGTAGTGGCTTTTGTTAAGGGTAAAAATGCCATTCTTACCTTAAATCATGCTGTAAAAATTCCTAAAAATGCGAATAAAATACTCGAAAATGTTGTTGAAGAAATGTCTATAGCGGCAGGTTTGCCGAAACCGCCCGAAATTTATATTATTGATTGTATGATGCCCAATGCTTTTGCTACGGGCATGAGTCCGAAAAATTCCGCAATTGCCGTAACAACAGGTTTGTTAACTACGCTTGACAGAGATGAATTGCAGGCAGTTGTTGCTCACGAAATTGCTCATATCGTTAACCGTGATACAATGTATATGCTTTTTGCAGGTATAATGCTCGGAACAATTATGTTAGTAACCGATAGTTTTGTGAGGGGGGGGCTTCGTTCCAATCGTAGAGGTTGTCGTTCTTCTCGCAGCAGTTGCAGTGCAAAAGGCGGAGAAGTACAGGTGATTATTTTTTTTGTTGCTTTATTGGTTATGATAATAGCTCCTATAATTGCGAAGATTTTTTATTTTTCTCTTTCCAAAAAGCGTGAATATCTTGCAGACGCTTGCGCTGTACAATTTACCAGATATCCGCAAGGGCTTGCGACTGCTCTTGCAAAAATATCGGGGTCTGTTTATGTTTTTCGAGATGCGGATAAAGTCACTTCCGCAATGTATATTGTTCACCCTCTTGATGCGGAAATTATATATAAAAACAGATATTCCATATTTGGAGATTTATTTTCCACGCACCCACCGACGGAAAAGCGTATTGAAATTTTGCAAAATATGGCAGGAGCCGATTTTAATGCATATAATGAAGCATTTAAAAAAGTCGGTAGAAAACCGATTATGAAAAAAGCAACATTAAAAGGCATAAAACCGCTTGAAATTGAGAAACCGCATGAAGGAAAACAAAGTAAGATTGACGGTTCTTTTGTTTCAGGAGCGGTAGTGGCAGCAACGGTAGGAACACTTGCCGATATTGAAAAAACAGAACAAAAACCAGAAAAAGCAGAAAAAGGGCAAGAACTTCTTGAACGTAAACGAGATGCGCTTGATACGGTTTGGAAGGCAAACAATTATATTTTTAAACAATGTAAATGCGGAACAAAACTGAAATTTCCGCAAGAATACAGAGGACAAGAAATTCATTGTCCTCATTGTAATACTGTTATAAAGGTTGCGGAAAATAATTAAACAATAGTTTTATTAATGTTGCAGAGATAATGAATGTTTTTCTTCAAGGTATTTTACGCAACTGCAAGCGGCTACGGCACCGTCAGCAGCGGCTGTAATTACTTGTCTTAAGGGCGTATTTCTGACATCACCTGCTGCGAAAACACCGTCAACGGAAGTTTGCAATTTTGAGTCTGTTTCTATGAAACCTTGTTGAGATTGTTCGAGTTGTCCGTTGAAAAGGTCAATGTTTGGTGTAAAACCGATGTATGGGAAAACACCATCTGTTTTAATTTCTTTTACTTCTTTAGTTGAAACATCTTGAATAACGATTGTTTCAACATTATTTTCTCCCTTGATTTCCAGAGGAATAGCATTCCAAACGAATTCAATTTTTGAATTACAAAAAGCACGTTCCTGAATGATTTTATCTGCTCTTAATTGGTCACGTCTGTGAATGAGGAAGACTTTAGAAGCAAATTTTGTCAAATAACAAGCTTCTTCGACAGCGGCATTGCCTCCGCCGATAACGCAAACAATTTTGTCACGATAAAATGCGCCGTCGCAAACAGCGCAATAACTCACGCCTCGTCCGAGAAATTCTTTTTCACCGGATATGCCTAACTTTGAGGCTTTTGCCCCTGTTGCAATGATGATGGATTTTGCTTTAAAAACGGTATCTAAAGTTTCAATGATTTTAGGTTCTGCTTTTAAGTCAACGGATTGAATTTCTTGCATGGGAAACTTTTCGACATTAAACTTATCTGCGTGTTCTTCAAATTTTTCCATCAAGTCATAACCGCCAATATTAGGGTAAGATGGAAAGTTTTCGAGTTCCAGATAATTGCTTGGTTGTCCTCCAAACATGGTTATATCGACAACGGCAGTTGAGATGTTGCCTCTTGCGGCATAAATTGCGGCTGAAAGTCCTGCAGGGCCTCCGCCGAGAATAACTGTATCAAATGAAAGTTCTTTTTTATCGGTCATTGTAATTATCCTTTTACCACGCACTGAATATACTTCTTATGTCTGAACCCGATACTTTATAGGCTTTTAATGTATATTTTACATTTTCAATTTTTTCAGGCATGCCTTTTTTACGGGTTCTTACAACCATTGTATCAGAACCTGTAAAATTTGCGCCGTTTAAAATTAATTTTGCTGTTTCTGTTACTGTTTCTTCGCCGTCGCCGGTTATTCTTTGAAAAGTAAAAGTATCTGAAGATGCATCTTTTACCGTAATGGAAGCACTTGCTCCTGAAATCGGGTTTGTTAAAGTAATGACGTCATTCAGTTTTGATAAGTTCCATATTTCAACGGAAGAAGGAGCAAACATTTCAGCATTGGTAGTATTTGTTCTGACGGCAACAACTTTCCAAGTTCCGAAGAAACCAACAGGGACTCTGTCGCTTGCAGAAATTCCGCCGGTAATTGTTGTAGCGACTGAAAATTGACCGAGAAGAAGAATTAAAATAACCGATAAAAATGTGAATAATTTTTTCATATTAATAAGATTAATGATTTTTAAAATTTTATCAACCCGAATATTTGTGTTATTATTTTGACGAATATAAAAATAAAGGAAAAAATGATGCCTTCAATGGAAGAATTAAGAAAAAAATATGAAACAGTAGTAGGATTGGAAGTTCATGCCCAGTTAAAGACGAAGTCCAAGATTTTTGCACCGGACGGAACAGATTTCGGACAGGAGCAGAATACGGAGATTAGTGCAATAACGCTTGGCATGCCGGGTGTTTTGCCTGTATTGAATAAAGAATGTGTTAATATGGGAATTTTAACGGGTCTTGCACTTAATTGTTCAATTCCTCACCGTTGTAAATTTGACAGAAAACAATATTTTTACGCTGACCTTCCGAAAGGTTATCAAATTTCTCAATATGATGAGCCGATTTGTGTAAACGGTTATATAGACATTCAAGGTAAAAGAATAGGGATTACGAGAGCACACCTTGAAGAAGATGCAGGAAAATTGGTACACGCAGGAGCTTCAGGAATAGCAGATTCAAAATATTCTTTGGTAGATTTGAACAGAGCAGGAACACCGCTTTTGGAAATAGTTTCCGAACCTGATATGCGATCTGCTGATGAAGCACGAGCTTATATGGAAGAACTTCGTACAATTCTCAGATATATCGGGGTTTGTGACGGAAACCTTGAAGAAGGCTCAATGAGGTGTGATGCTAATATTTCTGTACGTCCGATAGGACAAAAAGAGTTTGGAACTCGTGCGGAAATAAAGAATGTTAACAGTTTTAGGGCTTTGCAAAGAGCAATTGAGTATGAAGTAGACAGACAAATTGAAATTATAGAAGAAGGCGGAAAGGTTGTTCAAGAAACAAGACTTTGGGACGACAATTACGGAGAAACTCGTTCAATGCGAGGAAAAGAAGATGCGCATGATTACAGATATTTCCCCGAGCCGGATTTAATGCCTCTTGAAATTTCTGAAGAATGGGTAAATTCAATAAAAGAAAAAATGCCGGAACTTCCTGCTCAAAAGCGTTCAAGATATCAGGAAATGGGGCTTTCCGAATATGATGCAAATGTAATTGTGGAACAAATGGAAACAGCTCTTTTTTACGATAAAGTTCTTGAGCTAGGCGCAGATGCAAAAATAGCAAATAATTTTCTTATGAAAGAAGTTACTGCTTATTTGAAGAAAGAACATATTACAATCAATGAAACTAAATTGACAACGGATTCTTTTGCGGAATTGGTCGGATTGGTTGCAAAGGGAACAATTTCAAACAACATAGGAAAACAAATAATAGTTACGTTAATGACGGATGGCGGAAGTGCAAAAGAAATTGTTGAAAAACAAGGTTTAAGTACAATTTCGGACGAAGGAGCACTGAAAGCGATTGTTGAAAAAATAGTTGCCGATAATCCTGCTCAGGTTGAACAATATCGAGGAGGAAGAGATAAATTGTTCGGATTCTTTGTTGGTCAAGCGATGAAAGCAACACAAGGAAAAGCTGATCCTCAACTTTTGAATAAGTTGTTGAAAGACGCCTTGAACGGTTAGTTTTAAGGTAAAAAATTCTTGAAAGAGAGGAACATTTGTTCCTCTTTTTTAGTTTCAAAATATTTCAAAAACGAAAACAACAATGTAACAAAATGTAAAGATAAATTTCTTGACACAGAAAGTCAATAACGATAGGCTCTTTAATAGAATAGAATAGAAGAGAAGAGAAGAGAAGAGAAGAGAAGAGAAGAGAAGAGAAGAGAAGAGAAG
>CAZKAS010000022.1:0-24778 GCA_964550875.1 uncultured Muribaculaceae bacterium
TTATAAGCCCTTTACCGTTACGTCCGTTTTCCCAAGGCTTATCTTTAAATTGAGGTTCTGTATATGCATAAATTCGTGGGATTTTGTTGTTATTTAAAATACTCATTAATTTTTATTTTCTCCGATATTGCAAATTCTAGAATTAATATATTTCATATCTTCATCACTTAATTTCCAGAGATTCTGCAATCTCTCGTCGGAATAAATGCCCTCGTATTTTTCTAATGCAGGAATAAAACAGAATTTTTTTCTTAAGACATCTTGTGAAACAACTGTTTGTAATAATAAAAATCTTACGGTTTTTGTGTATATATATGATTTATAGGAAAGAACTTCATCTTGTGTATCAAAAGCCCCAAGAATAATAAAGGATTCTGTGCAACATTCTCCCGGCTTTGCAATTTTTGTATTTCCATCATAATAAAACCCAACTGGTTTGGTGAAATCTGTTTGCCCTGCAATAGGCGACCGTGGCACGATAAATTTCCATTTATTTAGATAGTTGTTTGCATCATTTATATCTTTAATATTTGCAAACTTAAGACCTATTTTTTGTATAAACCAGCATGGAATGCCTGATTCCAGAGGTTTATAATTGGTTGATAAGCCAAAAGGCTTTTGAGGTGATACAATTTCATCAAGTGTTTTGCCGTTGTTTATTTTTAATGACAGTACTTTTTTTACTATCTCCAATCCTTTACTATCTCTGACAAATGTCGAATATTCATTCAAATTTCTTTTTGATGTGTATTGATTTCCATTTATAAAAGTAGAAAAATTACAGTATCCAGAGTTATCTCTATCCCACAAAAAATAACAAATGCCACCTGGAACGTCAACACCAGGAAAACAATCATGAGAATTAGGAAAGTCAGTAATAAATCTTATTCTCGAATCATTTAGCATTTTTTCTCTAAATTTATCAAGATTCATTCCGCCTGCAAACCATCTAGAGGGAATAATCATTGTAATATATCTAGGATTAAGTTTTTTTGCTTGTTCGACAAAATAATTATAAATAGGTTTTGCCTGTCGCCCAAAACCACTGGTCTCAAGTTGATACGGAGGATTTCCAATTATTACATCAAATTTCATTTCCTTTAACCTCTTATACAAAGCGGAATTCCGTTGTTCATCCGAATGTATAAAAGAGTAAGCGTGGGTTTCCAACTCCTCTCCTCTATCGTACTCGGATTTGGAAGCTCCGCACATCATACATTTATCTTTTAACCACAAGTGGTATGTCTTTTGGTATTCAATATTTCCTTGATTATCCGCAAAATTACATACCGAAAATTCGCTGTTCGCATTTTTAGAACAATAAACAGACCTGCGTGAGAGCAGTGCTGTAAGCTCTGTTATTGCTAACCCATAAAGTTGATTTTTGAATATATGCTCAAGTCTATCTTCAAGATTAGGAATTTTATCTGCTAAACCATCGATGAGTCTTTTGGCAATTTCACGCAAAAACACTCCACTTTTACAACAAGGGTCAAGAAATTTAGTATTAGGGTCAGTAAATAATTCTTGTGGCAATGTGTCTAAAATTTCATTAACCAACTTAGGTGGAGTAAAAACTTCATCAGAACTCAAATGAGATATACAGTCCAAAATATCAGGTTTATGCAGTTCTTCTAAAAAACTCATGCCAATCCTCCTAATAAATTTCTGTAAAAAGTAAGCGGATATTCTTTAATCGGTTGAGGAATAAATACATCTTCTCCTTGTTCATTTGTTAATGAAGCAAATAAAGGAGTATTCATTATTTCAGCTTGTTGATTGAGTTGTGAAAAAGAAAATTCCTCTCTTTTAAACTGGTATCCAATCAATGTCCATTGAGTAAAAATTATTTTATCAATGCCATTTAGGCTATCGCCTTGCAAAATATTTTTCTTAAGAATAAATTTAATAACGTTTTTAAAATCTTCATCAGGTTCGGATTTGAGTGTTTGTTTATAGCAATTACATGCAATTTCAAACATACGATTAATTGCGATTTCAACATTATCTTCCAGTAAATCAATTCCATAAATACTTGCAACGGCAGACAACAATTGAACTTCAAAATCTGCTTTTTTCGTTCTATATCTTGAAATAACTGTTTTTAATTTTCTTTCTAGTATAGCAACAAGAAAATTTCCATCACCACATGCCGGCTCTAAAAAACGACTATCAATTCTTTCAGATTCGTTTTTAACAAGGTCTAACATAGCTTCAACTTCTCGTCTTGCTGTTAAAACCTCCCCATGATTGCGTACTCTATCAGAACTTTTTATTTGATTTTCTATAATCATAATTGATTTGTCATGTTTCTATTAATCGCATGTGATTATATCATGCCAATTTTATATAATCATTATAATCACTATCTTTCTTTCTAATCCTATAAGATATTAAAAACTAATCATATAATATTTATCATTTAAGAGAGGTTAAATATATGATTGATATTGTATCTATTGGTAAAATTATTCAAAATTTCAGAATTGAAAAAGGAATCACCCAAGAACAACTTGCTGAAAAAGTTGAGCTATCTCCAAATTATTTGAGTAAAGTTGAACGTGGACTCTGCAAATTAAATGTCGAAACATTTTTGAAAATTGCGGAGGTTTTGGACTTTTCATTAGAAGACTTTGGCATCTCTTCTAAAGAAAATTTGCCTGATGATATGACTAAAAAAGAACTGTTAAAACTTATTCTTACCAGCCCTTCAAAAAATATTCAGATTTATTCTAAATTTATCAAACTATTAATGATGTTATCAATAATCAGACCTGATTTTCTTCCTGTAAATGCGTTTCTCGCACGGCTTCATATTTTTATTTGCCAAACGATACTTTTCTCTCTTTCCTTTTGACACTATCAACTCAATTTTCTATTGTGGTATAATCTGTCTATGAAAAAAGTTTCTTTAATTGAGTTATATTGGCAATTTTTATTAATCGGCATACAACTTTTAGGCGGCGGTTATGTCATTGTTCCGCTAATGAAAAAATCTTTTATTGAAGATAAAAATTGGCTTACCGAAGAAGAATTGGTCAATTACTACGCTTTGGGGCAATGTATCCCGGGCATTATCGCCGCAAATGTTTCTGCTTTTACAGGATATAAACTTCGAGGCAAAAGAGGTGCAGCTGTTGCTCTTGCAGGCATAATAACCTCTCCGATTATTTGCATTTTGATAATTGCTACCATTCTTGACAAACTACTCACCTTATCTTTTATACAAAGTATCTTTTGGGCTGTTAATATTGCCGTTATCATTCTTCTTTATCTTTCCGTTAAAGAAGTCTGGCAACAGTCTATGAAAGGTATTTTTTCGTGGGTTATTTTTGTGGCAACTATTGTTGCTTCTTTGATTTTTAAGGTTTCTCCCGCTATTATTATCGTCTGTTCTTTGATTTTTGGTGTCAGTTATAAATTTATTGAAAAAAAAAGGAGTGAAAGATGAAAATCTATTGGCTTCTTTTTTATGAATTTTTTAAAATAGGTCTGTTCTCTGTTGGCGGCGGTTATGCAACTATTCCTTTTTTGTACCAACTAATAGATGAATACGGCTGGTACAGTGCAAAACAACTCTCTGATATGATTGCCGTTTCTGTTTTAACTCCGGGACCTGTCGGAATAAATATGGCTACATTTGCAGGATTTCAAACAAGCGGAGTTTTTGCTGCAATATTTGCAACTGTTTCGGTGATTTTGCCAACTTATTTTATCGTAATTGGTGTTTCAAAAGCTTTAAAAACTTTCCAAAATAATTTCTTTGTCAAAGCAAGTTTAGACTCCTTAAAACCTGCAGGTTGCGGTCTTTTGACGGTTGTCGGTTTGCGATTATTAAAAGATAATGTGACCGATTTTTGGAGCATTGCTATCCTTCTCGGGCTTTTCGCTTTAAGTTTTAAATTTAAAAAAAATCCATTGTGCTACTTCTTAATTGCAGGATTAGTCGGCGTTTTTCTCCACCATTTCTCCTTAATTAACATTTAATTCGTGATTTAACAAACTGTCACGAATAATTGAAACATGACTGATTTTACGCTATAATACTTGCGATTTACAGAAAAAGAAAGGACTTTTTTATGTGGAAAAAGAATATTGACATAAACCAAGTTGCTGAAATCAGAACAAGAACAACTGTATTCTTTGGTGTCGGTGCAATCAACAAAATTCAAGACATCGCAAAAGACTTGAAATCTAAAGGTATCGACAAAGTTATTGTTATGTCAGGCAGAAATGCATACAAAGCAACAGGTGCATGGGACTTCGTAGAAAAAGCATTAGATGACAATGCTATCGCTTATATCAACTTCGATAAAGTTACGCCAAACCCTACAACTCACCACGTTGACGAAGCAACAGCCATGGCAAAAGATTTCGGTGCAAAAGCCGTTATCTCAATCGGTGGCGGTTCTCCGACTGATGCAGGAAAATCTGTTGCGATTTTGCTCGAAAATGAAGGCAAAACTGCAAGTGACTTATACGAATTTAAGTTTACTCCTGAAAAAGCAGCACCCATTGTGTCAATTAACTTGACCCACGGAACGGGTACTGAAACAAACAGATTTGCAGTTGTTACCGTTCCTGAAAAAAATTATAAACCTGCTATCGCTTACGATTGCATTTATCCTATGTATGCAATTGATGATCCTGCATTAATGGTTAAACTTTCTCCAAAACAAACAAGATACGTTTCTATTGATGCTATCAATCACGTTGTTGAAGCAGCAACTTCAAAAGTTGCAAGTCCATATACTGTAACACTTGCAGCTGAAGTTGTTAACCTTGTAACAAGATACTTGCCTGATGCAATCGTAAATCCTGACGACTTAACCGCAAGATATTATCTCGCTTATGCCGCTATGATGGCAGGCGTTTGCTTTGACAACGGTTTACTTCACTATACACACGCTCTTGAACACCCTCTTAGCGCTGTAAAACCAGATTTGTCACACGGTCTGGGATTGGCTATCCTTCTCCCTGCCGTAATCAAAGCTATGTATAATGACAAAAAAGATGTTCTAAACTACATTTTAGCACCTATGATTTCCGATTTTGAAAATTTAACACCTCTCAAAGTCGCTCAAGATGTTCAAAGTTGGCTCGCTGCAGTTGACGTTAAAGAAAAACTTGAAGATATCGGATTTACTGCTGATGATGTCGACAAATTGGTTGATTTAACTTTTGAAACACCATCTCTGGCAGGACTACTCGGTATTGCCCCTTCTGGAAATTCTCCGGAAATAGTTAAACAAATTTATACTGATTCCTTAAAATCACTTTAATTTAAAGTTCAGAAAAGTATTCGCAGGCGCAGGATAAAATTATCCTGCGCTTGCTATTTTATCTTCAATTCAAAGACAAAAAAAACGACCCTCTCGGGTCGTTTTCAATAGAAATCAGTACTTTATTTATGCTTTCTCTGCCTTTTCTGCTTCTTGTTTTTCATATGCAGCTCTGACATCAGCAATAGTTACATCTCCTAACTTGCCTCTTGCTCTGCGCATTTCAGCAATTGTCTTCGGGGTAAGAACTTCTAACTTCATTCTTCCGCCTGACTCTTTTGTCAATGATGCTTTTACGTCAACCGGCCAATCATTATAATCTTCACCGATTTCACCATTGATAATAGATGCTTCAATATGCTCAATATGTTCTTGCGCCTTTCTCGGATATTCCGGGTGAACCTTTAACCATTCAGCATATGACATGTTTCCTCTGGGGTTGTTACAACCAGCACACTCTGCAATGTAATTTGCTGTATGATCCGGTCCGCCCAATGAATGAGGATGAATATGTTCTGCTGTCGTCAATGCTGTTGAAAATAATCTTCTCGATATATCTTCAGGTTTCTTATTTTGATATTTATCATATATCCTTTGTACATGATTAAATGTCTGTGGCAAATCCATTGCTATATCTTGAAGTTGAGCTTGTTGCTCTTCGCCTAACTTTCCGCTCATCTTTTCTAATTTTGCAACAAATGTTGAACGATCAATTCCTCTGCCATTTTCTATGCTTTCTCTTGCATCTGCAATAAGACCGGCTACTGGATTTTCTTCTGTCTTATATGCTCCGTTCGCTGCAGAGCCAAGTTTGTCCAAAATGCCATTCGCATACTGTCCGGTCAATTCTCTAAGATTTCCGCCTGTTTGCTTCATACAATCAGAAACATTTCCGCCTGATTGCTTAGCCTGATTTGCAAGAATTTCGCCTACACACTTCTCGTCTGAACGCATATACTTGCTGTATTCTTTCAACGTTGCTGCTAATTTATCACCCTTTGCTGATTGAACTCCCTTCTTGCATACTGCAAGATCTTGTTCCCTCAACATTGGTCTTCCACAACAACAACATGGTACGTCGGGAAGCTTCTTCGGCGCAAAATTACTCGTCTTGCAAGGATGTCCCCCAAAAGAAACTCCTGCCGTAAAATATGACTTTAATGCGCCTCCGTCTCCGGCTTTCTTCGGTTCTGCATTCACTTGTGTAGCTTGCTCTTCAGTCGGTTTCGCTACTGACTTTGTCTGTTGCAGAACATTCGGTTGAATTGTTTTGATTCCGTTAAGATTCATTTTCACCCTGATTTCTATTTATTTTACTACTGTCAAACACACATGTTTGCTTCTCTCTCATGTAATAACAAAAATCAAAAATTTTTTGTTAATTCTTAAATCAATTTTCTAAAAATCGTTACAATTCTTAATACTATCTCGTGAATTTATTTTTTCAAATCTATGTTAAAATCTATAACATGAAATGGAAGAAAGATTTATTTATTTTTATTACAATATACATTGTTATGGTCTGCGTTGCTATAAGCAATTTCCCTCTTCCTGATTGGGATTGGTTCAATTATAGATTTTACAATTGTTGGGCATTTCTAACCGACAGAATGACTACTGATTTTTTTGCAGGAAATTTTAGAACGTGTTTCAATCCTCTAATAGATATTCCGGAATATCTATTACTTTGGAAATTAAACTCGCACCCATACATATTTATATTCGTTGGCATGATAGATTCTGTACTTTTGTTGTTTTTAGTATATAAAATTGCCGAAGATTTTTTCCTAAAAGATTGCATTCTATCTAAAACTACCCCAACACAAAGCATTTCGACTAATAATTTATCCGAAAAACATATATATTCCGTTGCTATAATTTTTTCATTATTATATGTCTTACTTTCGCCTGTTATGATTCAACAAATGGCGTTCGGTGTTAACGACGTAAAAATCGCTGTTTTCATTTTGTTAGCATTTCTTGTATTCAAAAAAAATATTTTCCTTGAATCTTCAAAAAAAAGAAATTCTCTCATTTTCTTAAGTGGTTTTATAATTGGCTTAGCGACAGGTTTTAAATTAACGGCATGCATTTATGCAATAAGTTTTGTTTTAATAATGCTCATATTTTTAAAAAAAATCAATAATCCGTTCAAAACTATAGCCATCTTCTGTGTAGGATTTATTCCTGCTTTTCTGCTTGTTGACGGATTTTGGTTATATAAAGTTTACAAAGTTTATCATAATCCCTTTTTCCCATACTTCAATAATATATTTAAATCTGAGTTTGTTGCTCCAATTGCCCTATTAAATAGTGATACCGCTCACCTTAAACCTCAGTCCGTTTTCGAATTTATCTTTTACTCTTTCTATCAGTCCGGATTTGGCAGATTATTTGGTAACGATAACTATTCTTGGGATATTAGATATGCTATAAATTTTGTCTTGGTAATATGCTGTTTTGTTTTAGCAATACTAATCAAATATATAAATAAGTTAAAAATTTATATCAA
This sequence comes from uncultured Muribaculaceae bacterium, assembly GCA_964550875.1. Classification (GTDB taxonomy): domain Bacteria; phylum Cyanobacteriota; class Vampirovibrionia; order Gastranaerophilales; family Gastranaerophilaceae; genus RUG841. Next base: position 7,795 of record CAZKAS010000022.1, read on the forward strand.
CAATTTTCTTAATATGGATACGCTGATATTACTTTCTCTATTTACATTTTTACCGCTTTATATAAATATAATCATTTTCGGTTCATACCGCTATATCATTGCAAGCAGTGCTCTATATGGCATTATGCTCTTCTCTCTTATTACAATTTTATGTAAAATTTCTGCTAAACAAAAATTGTTTTCAATTATTTTTTGTTTTCTATTTTTAATATACGCATATTCATCTCAAGACTATGGAGATGTGTGGTTTGTAAAAGATGTTGAAAATAATAAAACGTCAGGTTATTCAAAAATTTATTCAATAGATGATTTAAAGTTTAAAGATAACTCAGCTGTCATACTCTTAAATTGCGCAACATCAGCAGCCGTCGTTAAACAAAATCCAAATGTTCAATATATAGGTGCAATAATGCCAAATGGATTGCTAAAAAGAGAAGAAGATTTTTTAAAGTTTTTTGATCCTTGGCTTAAATGTAAGACTATACAATCTACTTACATAGAAAAACTAATTTCTGATATAATCGCCAGTGACAAAACTATATATGCTATTATCACTAGAGATGAACATGAAAGATATGCAAAAGAGACTATTCTATATTTAGACAAAACTAATAGAAGAACTTTAGAAAACTGTACTCATACAAACATGAGAATATACGAATCATTCTTCTATGGTGTAGATATTATCAAGTGTGAATTTAATATAAAAAAATAAATACCCAAACTAAAATGCAGAATAATACGCTAAATATACTACTACACACGCTCAGCAAATAAATACCTATCTTATCATAATTGACGTTGAATTAGGGAAGTCTTTTAAAACTTCTTTTATTGTTTTTGCTTGTATTGTCATTTTTGCACCTCTGTTTTTTTGCAAAGTACCTGTTTTTGCGTTGAAAGAAGGCATATTGTAAGACATAATTTCTATATCCGGAATTTCCAGCAAATATTTTTTAGCATTTGGATTAAAATGGAGTCTGAATTGTTCAAGATATGCATATTTTCCATCTTTGTTTTTGTATAAATTAGCATTTACACTTCTAAGAGAAAATTCATTAAACTTAATTGTTCTCATTAAAAGAGGTATAATAGGAACTTCAAAAATTGCAGATTTAGCTTTTAAAAACAACTTATTTTCATCATCTAAACGACCGTCAGGATAAACTAATTTTAAATTTTTAAATCTTACCCCAACGCCTAACTTGGGTGTTGTATAAAAATTTGAATATGTAAAATCTACTTTATAACCGATTTTTGGTTGCAAAAAATCATTAATATCCGCATTTGTAATCTTAAAATTTAAAACAGCCGGTACAAGGTGCATCCAACCCAAATAAGATAGTGAAACAGTGAAAAATAAGATTAAAGCAATTCCATATTTTTGAAACATCTTTTTCAATCTTGATTTTTTACGGAGAACTTTTTTGCCGACCTTAATAGTATTTTCGTTATCTTTATTATTAGAAGAAGTTGTAGCTCCCTTTATAACTTTATTTTCATTTACGGTTTCTGAAGGTTTAACAACCGAAGAGTCCAATATAGAATGATTTTCCTCTTTCGTTGACGGTGCCAATTTCTCAATTTCTTCTCGATAATTAATTTTGCCACTGTTACTTTTTACTTCTTTTATATCCGAACCGGCTTGTAACGATTTTTGAGAAGTATTTTTATCATCTGTTTTTACATTCTTTTTAACAACAACTCGTCGCACAACTTTTTTTGTAGGCGTTCCTTGCGGAGCCTGACCGGCAGAAGCAGATGTTGAAACTTTTTTTACAACTTTCTTAACTATTTTTTTCTTATTATCGTTTGACTGATTGGGACTGTTATCCATTATACCCTCATATCTTTTGAATTAAAAAAGATAAAAACATACACTACTCAATTATACACGAAAATATATTTTTTTGATTAAAAACTTTAAAATATCAATATATATTTACAAAAACTTTTTGCTATAATATATTAGAAATAAGATTGGAGTAAGTTATTATGGCAAAATTTCTAAGTTGTAATTGCGTTGAACATGAATTAGTTCTTGATCACATGAATGCCATAAGACATTGTAGTAACCACAATCTTGAGTTTGGCGGTCGCCCAATAATATACGACTATTTTGACGGTACAAACTTTACAAAAGAGGACTTTTTTAAAAGAAAATGGATTCATAGGCAAATGTTTAGAAATGGACAATGTCCTTCTACCTGTCAAAATTGTTTCCATTTAGCGGAAAAAGAATGGACTGATGACAATTATATTGATTTCATTCTTCTTACACCTTGGGCTGAATGCAACTCAATGTGTATTTATTGTCCCGTTTGTACCGATGAAAATGTAAAACGAAATACAAAAAAATACGACTATTACTCTGTAGTTAAATATATGATGGATAACGATTTTTTTATACCTGAAACAATATTCGATTTTGCAGGAGGAGAACCTACTTTATATGAAAGATTTGACGACATTTTAGAATTAATTTTTGAAAAAGGATATAAAAATGTTGTAATCCATACAAATGGTATCAAATATTCAGAAACAGTTGCAAAACTCATTCATCACGGACAATGTAAAGTTCTGACATCAATTGACTCAGCAAACAGAGAGTTATACAAAAAAATTAAACGAGTTGATGAGTTTGACAGAGTAAAAGAAACTCTCAGAAAATATGCAGCAGCACAATCTGTAAAACCAAACGCAATGAGAGCAAAGTATATTTTAGTCCCCGGAATTAACGATACAGAAGAATATATCATCGAATGGCTCGATATGTGTCAGGAATTAGGCATTATTTCTGTAATTCTCAATCTTGATTTCAATTGGATTATCAATAATACTGACCTTGCTTACAAACAAAAAGACATGCCTCGCTCTCCAGAAAATACAACAATGCATCTTTATGATTTGATTGAATTTACTAAAACAGAGGCATCTAAAAGAGGTATAGTAACATCACTATATGGAGAAATTTTCACTATTAAAACACTTGTTGAAGGTGAAGTTACTCTCAATGTTATAGACGATTAGGATACACTAAAATGATATTAGTTACAGGCGGTGCAGGCTATGTCGGAAGCCATTGCGTTTTGGAATTGCTCAAAAATAATTATAACGTTATAATTTTTGACAACCTATCAACAGGGCATATTGAAACGATTGAAACTCTTAAAAACTTTGGAAACGTTGAATTTATTCACGGAGATTTGACAACCGAAAGTAGCATCAATAAAGTTTTTTCAGAACAAAAAATTGAAGCGGTACTACACTTTGCGGCATATTCACAAGTCGAAGAGTCTGTTACAAATCCTCAAAAATATTATATTAACAATGTCATTGGAACTTTAAACCTATTAAAAGCAATGCTTAAAAACAATGTAAAAAAAATAGTCTTTTCTTCCACAGCAGCAATATACGGAAATCCTGAATATACTCCAATTGACGAAAAACATACTCTAAAACCTATCAATACATACGGTAACACAAAATTATTTATAGAAAAAATTCTTGAAGACTATGATAAAGTTTATGATTTAAAATCCGTAAGACTTCGTTATTTTAATGTTGCAGGAGCAAATTCAGATTGCTTAATCGGAGAATGGCATAGCCCTGAAACTCATTTAATTCCTAATATTTTAAAATCAACTTTTGAAAACAAAAAAACATTTAAACTGTATGGTGCTGATTACGATACAAAAGACGGTACTTGCGTTAGAGATTATATAAACGTTGAGGATTTAGCAAATGCCCACATTTTAGCGTTAAAACATCTTGAAAATAACGGAAAATCTGACTATTTTAATCTTGGCTCTAAAGAAGGATACACCGTAAAAGAAGTCTTTACTGCTTGCGAAAAAATTGTCGAAAAAAAGATTTCTATAGAAACAACTCCTCGTCGTGATGGTGACACTTCAATTTTGGTTGCAGATAATACAAAAGCAAAAAATATTCTCGGTTGGAAGCCCCAAAAAACGTTATATGACAGCATTAAAACTGCATACCGCTGGGAAAACAAACTTTCAAACAAAAACCTGCTTGTAAAATAGCAGGCTTTGTTTAAAATAATTTATTTTTACAAATATCTCAGTGCGGCTTCCTTCATTTTATTAAAGTCAGGTTCCTTTCCCGTAAAAATTTTGAAAGCTTTTTGCGCCTGATACACCAACATATCAAGTCCGCCTATTGTATATAATCCCAATTCCTTTGCGGTCTTGAGATATAGTGTTTCTGAAGGATTATAAACTAAATCATAAATGATTGCTGATTTATTAGCTTTTTCAAGCAGTGAAGTTGCAATAGGCATTTTATCTTTGTTTTCACCGATAGTACCAAGAGGGGTTGTATTAACGATAATCGAATATTCAGAAATATCAGTTAATGTTTGTACCATCTGACAAGTAGTCTTTTTAAATTTAGTGTTCATTAAATCTTTTAACTCAGCAGATTTTTCAAGACTTCTGACACGAAAATCAATATTGGAAACTTTCATCATAACAAGAGCAACCGCAACTGCTCGAGCTGCTCCACCATTTCCAAGAACTAATGCCTTTTTTCCCTCTAAATTTGCTCTCATTTCTTCGGGAATTGCCTCGGAAAAACCATAAATATCAGTATTATAACCGTACAACTCACCATTTTGTTTGATTTTTACACAATTTGTACAGCCTGCATAATCAACAAACATATCCCATAAACTCAATTGCTTCTTGACTTCGACTTTGTATGGAATTGTTACGTTAAATCCTGAATATCCATCTTTTTTTAATCGTTCAATTGTTTCTTTTAATTTTTCAGGAGGAACATCAATTACATCATATTTTCCCTCTAAACCGACAGATTTAAAGCCTGCCGTATGAATTGCTCCCGACAAAGAGTGACCGAGAGGATGACCTAATAATGCTGTTTTAATCATTTTTTACTTCCTTTACATATGAACATTCTTTGTTTGAGCAAAGATGTTTTTCTGATTTTTTAGTAACTTTTTTAACTAAAACAGAACCGCATTCAGGACACTTTTCATCAATAGGTTCGTCCCAAGAAACAAAATCACAATTCGGATACTTATTGCAACCATAGAAAATCCTTCCTCTTTTTGATTTTCTGACAATAATATCCCCACCGCATTTCGGACATTTTACTCCAATTGATTTCTGAACACTTTTTCTGTTTTTGCAAACAGTACATTCATGGTATGGCCCGTAAGGACCAACTTTTGCAACCATATCACCGCCGCACTTTTCACATTTTTCTTCCACTGACTGTTCTACAGGTTGCGTTGTGTCTGCATTTAACGGCAACATTGTTTTACATTCAGGATAGCCTGAACAACCTAAGAACTGTGTTCCCCAGCGACTTGTACGTATTACCAACGGTTTTCCGCAGTTTGGACAAGTCTTTCCCGAATCTATTACAATCCTTTCCATATTTTCTCTTGCAGAATTAACAATTTTTACAAACGGTTCATAAAAATCTTTTAAAACATCAGTCCATACAAGTTTATCATCTGCAATTTCATCAAGTTTGGCTTCCATGCCCGCCGTGAAATCATAATCGACAATTTCTTTAAAATATTTTGTCAATTGAGAAGAAACGGTTTTACCCAAAATTGTAGGTTTTAAGGCTTTTTCAATTTTTTCAACGTAACCTTTTGTCTGAATTTTTGAGATAATCGGAGCATAAGTACTAGGTCTGCCGATTCCGTACTCTTCAAGCGCCTTAACAAGGGAGGCTTCACTATACCGTGACGGTGGCTGTGTAAAATGTTGTTTCGGATTTATTTTCTTTAATTTTTGAGTTTCACCCTGTTTGAAATCAGGAAGTTCAGAATACTCTTGTGTATCTTCTGAATCGGTATATACCTTTAAAAATCCGTCAAATAATAACTTTGATGCACCTAAACGAAATGTATAATCACCTGCAAGAATTTCAACAGATGTATTCTCAACAGAAGCATTTGAACACTGTGATGCCATAAAACGCTCCCATATCAATTTATATAACCTGTATTGCTCACTTGTAAGATATTGTTTCACTGAAGCAGGTGTTTTTGAGATATAAGTAGGTCTGATTGCCTCGTGCGCATCTTGAACTTGTTTACTATTTCCTTTTGTATAGACATTCGCAGTCGAAGGATAGTATTTTTCTCCAAAATTGTCTAAAATATATTCTTTCGCAGCTTCTCTTGCATCATCAGAAACCCGTACAGAATCTGTTCTCATATATGTTATCAAGCCTGTTGGCCCGTCTTGACCAATATCAATACCTTCATATAACTTTTGCGCAATCTGCATTGTCTTGGAAACTCCATATGAAAGTTTATTGCTTGCCTCTCGCTGCAATGTTGATGTTATAAACGGCGGCTGCGGTTTCTTTACAGAATTTTTCTTCGTTATTTTATCCGTAACATATTCTAATTTCGGATTTTGAAGATAATTAACAATATTATTGCTTTCTTCCTCTGATTTAATTTCAATTTTTTTACCTAAATATTTTACTAAATCTGCGGAATAAGTCTTTTTATCCTTTTCAAAATCTGCAACAATTGTCCAGTATTCTTCCGGTACAAAAGCATCAATTAAGTCTTCTCTTTCACATATCATACGAAGAGCAACACTTTGTACCCGACCTGCGGAAAGTCTGTTATTACGCAATTTTTCCCATAATACAGGACTGATTTTATAACCGACAAGTCTATCGAGTATCTGTCTTGTCTGTTGAGCCTTAACTTTTTGATAGTCAATACTTCTGAAATTTTCCACAGCATGCGTAATTGCCTTTGGGGTAATTTCGTTAAACTCAATTCTAAAAACTTTTTCATCCGGTACATCTAAGACTTCTCGAACATGCCAAGCAATCGCCTCTCCTTCTCGGTCAGGATCAGATGCAAGATAAACCTTTGCGCAAGTCTTTGCCAAATCGTTCAGTTTTTTTACAACCTGCTTTTTTTCGGGAATAACTTCAAATGTTGGTTTAAAATTGTCTGCAACATCAAAACCTAAAACTTTGGGCGGAAAATCTCTGATATGACCATAACTCGCTTCAATTACATATTCATCACCCAATATTTTTCTGATTGTTTTTGTCTTTGCAGGTGATTCGACTATAACAAGTGCTTTGCCTTTATCTGTCTTTTTTGCTGATGCTTTTGTCGTTTTATCGAATGCCGTAACATCAACACCTTTTGTTGACGTTTTTACAGCCTTTTTTTGTGTTGTAGTCTTTGTCGTTTTTGTTGATTTTTTCTTATTATTCTCTGATTCTGCCAATTTTGTCGCCATATTATTTATCCGTTAAACAGCGGTATAGTTCCCGCCTTCCGTTTGTATCACGTAATCTTCTATCTCAAGTCCTGTTAATATTATCATTAAATTATCAACATGCAAACCCGTTTTTAACGCAAGTTCGTCGATTGTTAACGAATCTTGACGTAATACACCCAAAACTTTCCTTTCTTCAGCAGAAAGTTTTCCATTCTCGTTATTTATTCCTGCGTCAATATCATTTTCATTTTGTATTTTCGATAAAGTCCAACCCATAATATTTAAGAGATCAGTTCCGCTAGTAACAATACCTGCACCATCTTTTAAAAGTTTATAAATCCCTTCTGTTGCAGGATTTGAGATTGCACCCGGAATACACATTAATTCTCTGTTCTGTTCTAAACATAACCTCGCAGTAATCAATGCTCCACTTTTTAGTGTTGCTTCCGCAACAAGCGTACAAGGAGAAAGTCCGCTTACAATCCTATTCCGTTGAGGAAAGTGATACGCAATAGGATCAGCATTTATCGGATATTCACTTAAAACTAAACCGCCTTTTTCAAGAATGTCATTAAAAAGTTCTTTATTCTTTGCAGGATAAATCCTTTTTAATCCTGAACCAAGAACAGCAATTGTTGCAAGATTATTTTCCAATGCAGATTGATGAGCAGTTGTATCTATTCCAAGCGCTAACCCTGAAACAATACATAAATCTGAATTCTTATATTCGGAAATTATTTTACTAAGCGTTGCCCTCCCTACAGAAGAACTCTTCCTTGAGCCAACTACCGCAACCTTATACTTATTTTCAAATAATTCTCTGTTTCCTTGATAATAAAGCCACATAGGAGGGTCGGCGATCTGTGCTAAAAGTTCGGGATAGTCAATATCCTCATAAGAAATCAAAGAAACTCCTGAATTTTGAACTTTTTCCAATTCTTCATCAGGACTAATTTTATCTCTTAACTTCAAAAAATTATCCGCTCTTCGAGCAGTCATTCCTTCAATTTTATAAAGAAGAGGTAAGTCACATTCCCACGCTGACTGAATATCGCCTGTTAAGTCATACAACTTTTTAACAAGGCGACTTCCAAAACCTTCATTTGAAGCAAATGCAGCATAAAATTTTGTGTTAATTAACATGTCCGAATCTCTTTTATTCGGATAGTATCATAAATCCCAATATTTTTGCAATCTGCTAAACCAAACCTTCTTTTAACGCTTTTACTGCAGCCTGTGTTCTGTCATCGACTACCAGTTTTTGTATAATACTGCATACGTGCGCTTTTGCAGTATGTTCACTTATGCTGAGTAAATTTGCTATATCATTATTAGATTTACCATCTACAACAAGTTTCAGAACTTCATATTCCCGTTCCGTTAAGTTTGCATGCTGAGAGCGAAATGCTGCTCTACCGGTTTGTTTTACGGGAACAGTCGTTCCTCCCTTTTCTCTTATTGCAGGAACAATATGAGGATCAAGCCAAACTGCACCATCATTTACCGATTTTATTACCATTTTCAGTATTTCAGTATTTATATCTTTTATTACATATGCATACACGCCCAGTGATAATGCTGAGGTAACTTCATTTATATCTGTATGAGATGTCAAAATTATTATTTTCATCGACGGAATTTTTTCTAAAATTGCTTTTGTTGCCTTTATTCCGCTTATGTCCTGAAAACCTATATCCATCAATACAATATCAGGCTTGTGTATAACAGCTTTATCTATTGCATCTTTTCCGCTCGCTGCTTCTGTTATTACTTTAAACATTCCATCTTCTTCAAAAAGTGTCTTTAATCCCACTCTCATAAGTTTATGATCTTCTGCTAACATCAAACTAATCGGTTCTTTCATAGTTTTTCCCCTCTTTTTCTCAATATAAACTACGATTTTCTCTTTACAATTCCCCAAAAAAATTTGTGTCTGCTTAATCAAAAATAATTCAAAATTAACAGAAAAAAATTTATTGATTTTAAAAACAAAATCAATATTTCTTCTATATTATAAATTATGCTGAGGATTTTAGAATTTTTTTAAAAAATACTATTTGTGTTGCTTTAACAATTTAAAAAGTTATTACAAAAAAATTATAAAAGTACATTTGTCAAAATACACAAAAAACAGCATATAAAAACCGTTACAAATAAAACTTGCAGAGTTAATTAGGCGACATTATGTCTAAACCTTTTTTAACAATTTCACTGTTGAGTTTTCCGGCAGCAGCATCTTCATTCAAAATTGCAGCAGTTTTTTCATCAGAAAATCCTTTTTTATAAACACGGTTTTCTTTTAATGCAGAAGTTTCGTCACAAAGCGATAAAAGTTCTGTAATTCTATCTCCTGTTTGTTCTTTATGATGATGATTTCTGATTGCGTTAAGAGATGCCTGACTTATTCCGGAATCTTTTAAAAGAACATAACTCAACTCGCTATGCAAGTCCATAACTTCACGTTCTTCAGGCGTAAATCGACCAGGTTTGTTAAAAACTTCATCAGGAATTAACGCTTTACCAATGTCATGAAGAAGTGCCGCTTCCTGAAGAGTATATCTATCCTCGTCAGAAATCTCATAGCCACCTTCTCTGGTAAGGTTTGTCGCATAGTTATAAGTCGTCATAAAATGGTTTTTAGAATCTTCTAAATGCGACATATCAACCTTCGGAGTGTATCCATATTTGCCTAAAATACCTTCAATTTCTTCCTTATGCGCTGAAACAGATTGGCTAATATAATCTTCGTTCAAAAATTTATTCATATATTGTTCGGGCATGTTCCTGATTTGAAACTTACGAACCGAATCAGACATAAACGATTGTAACAAGTTTAAAGGATTAGAGTTTTTCACTTCTTGTGAAGAAGAAGAAAATTCAACCTTATCCTCTATAGGCTGATTTAAAAGATATGCATAACTTTTATTATTTGAATTATTTAAACGTTGAGTTCCCGTAAGAGTGTTAAAATTCACTCCGTTAATTTGAGTCATTGATTTTCCCTTTTAATAAACAAGTTACTTATCGACAAAAATAAAAAAAACTTAAAAATTTTTCTTAAAATTTTACATTATTTTAAACTTTGTTAACTTTCGTCAATTCAGTTTACAAACATGTTTTATTTTTGAATTAATTTTGTATAATAAAATTGAGGGAAGTAATTTATGAAAAAAGAAAATGTTAAAGCGGTAATTCTTGCAGCAGGCAAAGGTACAAGAATGAAGTCAGATTTACCTAAAGTCTTACACCCCATTTATGGTAAACCGCTTTTGGGATATGTTTTAGATGCTGTTAAGAAAACGAATATTGTTGATGAAAACATAGTAGTAGTCGGTCACGGAGCAGACGAAGTCAAATCATTTGTTGAAGAATACGATGAAAATGCTAAATGTGTTTTGCAATCTCCACAACGAGGAACAGGCGATGCTGTCGCAAAGACAAAAGATATTTTAGAAAATTTCAAAGGAACGGTAGTTGTTCTTTGCGGAGATACTCCACTCATTACGGAAGAAACCCTGAAAGATTTTATTCAAATGCATCATAATTCAGGTGCAGCCTTAACTGTTATGTCTGCAATTTTTGACAATCCGACAAATTATGGAAGAATTGTCAGAAACTCGGACGGTTCTTTGAAATGCATAACCGAAGAAAAAGATGCAACTCCCGAGGAAAAACAAATTAAAGAAATTAATGCAGGGATATATTGTCTGGATAAAGAAGTTATTTTCCCAATGTTTTCAGAACTTAAATGTAATAATGCTCAAGGGGAATATTATTTAACAGATATAGTGGCAGCAACAATTGCAAAAGGTTTAAAAGCAGAAGCGTACATTCTTCAAAATAATGAAGAAATATACGGAATTAATTCAAAAGCAAATCTTGCGCAAGCAACGAAATATTTAAACAAAAGAACAAACGATAAATTACTTACCGATGGAGTAACGATTGTTGACCCTGATACAGCATATATTTCACCTGATACAACTATCGGACGAGATACAATTATTTTCCCAAATGTATATATTTCAGGAAAAAATAAGATAGGAGAACATTGCAAAATCGGTCCGTTTGCTCATATAAGAGATGGAGCGGAGATTGGTGACAATGTTCGTATAGGTAATTTTGTAGAAATTAAAAAATCCGTAATCAAGTCAAACACAAATGTTTCTCATTTAAGTTACATTGGTGACAGTGAACTCGGAGAACACGTTAATATTGGAGCAGGAACAATTACGGCAAATTATGATCCGGTATTAAAAACGAAAACAAAAACAATTATAAAAGATGGAGCGAATACAGGTTCAAATTCAGTACTTGTTGCACCTGTTACAATGCATGAAAACGCAATGTGCGCAGCAGGTTCCGTCATAACGAAGGACGTTGAAGCAAATGCTTTGGCACTAACACGTAGCCCACTCAAAATTTTTTCAAATTGGGTTACAAAAAGATTACAGAAAGGTAAATCGAAATAATGGAACTAAAATCTGTATTCCCTCAATTAAACAAACAAATTAATCCAACTCACGACATTAAATTGTTTTCCGGACGAGCTAACCCCAAATTAGCGGAAGAAATAGCAGAATATTTAGGAACGACTGTCGGACCGATGGTTATTAAAAATTTTGCGGACGGAGAAACATATGTCCAAGTCCAAGAAAGTATTCGAGGCGACGATGTTTTTATCATTCAGCCTGTATGTTCTCCTGTTAACCAAAATGCGATGGAACTGCTTATAATGATAGATGCATTTAAAAGAGCAAGTGCCAAAACCATTACGGCTGTTATTCCATACTACGGATATGCAAGACAAGACAGAAAGACAACGGGACGTGAAGCAATCACTGCAAAATTGATGGCAGACCTACTAACAACGGCAGGTGCAGACAGAGTAGTTGCTTTAGATTTACATTCAGGTCAAATTCAGGGATTTTTTAATATTTTGGTAGATAATATTTTTTCAACACTTCCGCTTGTCGATTATATGAAAAAGAAAAATTTTAATCCTGATGAACTGTGTGCTGTCAGCCCTGATGCAGGTGGAGTAAGACGAGCAAGGTATTTCGCCAAAGAAATGAAATGCCCGATTGCAATTGTAGATAAACGCCGTGACAAACATAATGAAGCAATTGCAGAGTATTTAATCGGTGATGTTCAAGATAAAATTTGTATTTTGTTTGATGACATAATTGATACGGCAGGTACGATTTGCGAAGCAGCAAAATTACTTAAAAAATCAGGAGCAAGAGAAGTATATGTTTGTGCTGTTCACCCGGTATTTTCAGGACCGGCACTAAAAAGACTTGAAGAAGCACCTATTGAAGAAGTTGTTGTTACAAATTCAATACCTTTAGCGGAAGGAGCACCTGCAAAAATCACGCAACTAAGTGTAGCTCCTATTTTAGGAGAAGCTATTTCCCGTATTCACGACAATGAGTCAATTAGTTCAATCTTCGGATTTGAAAAAGAATATAAAGGATAATTAGTAGATAAAAAGTCCTTTTATGGGCTTTTTATCAAACTATTGGTTTTATAAAAAATTTATGTAAAATGTATAGTAGAATTTACAAATGGAGAATTATATGAAAAAGATTTTAATGTCTTTGTTTTTTATCTTTACAATAACTTTACCTGTGCAGGCAATAACAGATGATGGAAAAATAGTTGCAGGTGAAAAATTAAGACTTGCCGATTGTATAAACATAGCTATAAAGAATAGTCCTGTAATAAAAAAAGCAGAATTTAATTTACAACAGGCAAAAGCCGGTGTTAACATAGCAAAATCCGATTATTTCCCTACAATCGGCGTTGAAACAGGTTTTGAATATAATTACAACAGTGACATTGAATATGATTCAGGTCAAAATATTCGACATTTTCCTATGGTTAATGTTTACTTAGACCAATTAATATACAATTTTGGAAAAACTAATGCTTCTATAAAAATGCAAAAATTCAATGAAATTGCCGCTGAATATAAATATTTGGATAGTATTTGTGAAACTATTAATGACGTCAAATTAAAATATTTCAACGTAATTTTGGCAGAAGAAGTAGTTCGAGTACAAAAACTGAATGAAGAAATCAACGAACAAATATTACAAGCGACACAAGATTTATACAAAAAAGGTGAAAAAACAAAAATTGACCAAATTAACGCTCAAGTTTATTTAAGCGATGCAAAAATAAATTTAGTGTCTGCAAAAAACACGTATGATCAAGCATTAGCAAGCCTTTCAAACGCAATGTATATTGCCGGAGAGCCTGAATTTAAAGTTGTGAAAATTGACGTATATGATTCATATGATGCATTTTTTTCACCGGTATTTTTAGAAACACCCAAAGGACAATGGCATAACATTACCGGACGAGAAAGAGAAAAAGAACTTGGAACAGTACAAGAACTTCCATTCTCAATGCAAGATGCTTGGGATTCGGCATATAAAAACAGTCCTGATTTAAAAGTGTTAAAATCCACGTTAGAAGCAATGAAACAATCTGTAAATGTTATAAAACGACAATATTATCCGACACTGGGAGTAAGAACAGGATATGATTATGACGACAAATACAGAACAAGAGATGGTTACAACGAGCATTACAAAAACAATAGATTTCGTGTTGAAGTCGGACTCAGAGCTTCCGTAAACGGAATGAAACAATACAATCAGATTAAACAGGCAAATGCACTGGTCGGTCAAACAGAATCCGATATTAACGACATGGAACAATTTATTTACTATAACGTTAAAAAATGTTATCTAAACGTAAAAACAGCAGAAAAACAAATTCTAAATTCAAAAGACAAAGTAATTAAGGCAAGAGAAAACCTTGAAATTACAGGTTCTCAATATTATATGGGCAAAACAAACTATATTGAATTGCAAAATGCAAGACAAAATTATAATGATTCTATGTTGGAATATATTTCAAAAATAAATACTTACAATGTATCACTTGCGAAACTTGAAAAAGCAACTCACAAACACGTTAACGAAGTATATTCATTCGCAGAAAAGAACATTTCCCAAAAAAGAGAAGCTGATGATTCAGACAAAAATGAGGCAGAATTATAAATTATTTTATATATAATTCTGCAGGATTATGAATAACACCACCAAGCAGAGTAGGATAAATATTTCCTACTCTGTTTTTTACAGCGATTAATCGCAAAGGTGAATAAAGATATATCATCGGACATTCATCTGCAATAATTTCTTGATATTTGTCATAATATATTTTACGTTTTTCATATTGTAATTCGACCGCACCTTTGTCAAAAATTTCATCAAGTTTTTTTTCAAAGTCAAATAAATCTTTTCCATATTCATTTTCATTTCTCTGGTTAAAAATATGCAACGGTCCATTTGAATACCACACATTTTTACCGCCATGAGGTTCAAGCGTATTGCCTGTAAATCCCATAATCATTGAATCCCAATCATAGGTACCTGAAATTTTACCAATTAAAGAATTAAATTCAATTGGTTTAAAATTGATTTTCATACCTAATTCTTCTAAATCAGACTTAATCATAACACCGACCGCTTCACGTTCAGTATTACCGGCATTTGTTAGCAAATCAAAAGATATAACATTATCTTCTTTATCACGCAAAACACCCGCATTATCTTTATAAAAGCCTGATTTTTTAAGAAAAGTTTCTGCTTTTGTTAAATCTCTTTTGTGACCATTTGCAATATTTTTATTCAAAAAAATTGAACCCAATGCTTCAGGTGTAAAAAGCTGTTGCCCAACACCATTTAAAATATTAGCAACTTGAGAATCCCTATCAATTGCATAATCAATGGCTTTTCTGAAATTTTTATCACGAAACCACTTCTCTTTCATTGGATTAACATAATACTGACCTTTATCATTTTTTCTATTATTCAAATTTAAAGTAAAAAACATTGTACCGGTACTTGCACCAAGATTATAGAGTTTATAGTTACCCTTAGTTTCATTCATCTTAAAACGAGCGGCATCTGAACCTCGAACGTTGATTACATCAAGTTCTCCTGCTTCAAATTTTAAAAGCTCATTATTCAAATCACCAACAATTTGAACGACATATTTATCAAGATAAGGAAGTTTATCACCTGCTTTATTTATAAAATTATAATTTTCATTTCTTTTTAAAACTACACGTTGAGCAGGAACATACTCTTCCAATTTAAAAGCTCCTGATGTTACGAAGTCGGAAGGATTTGTATTAGTTCCCCAAAAAGAATCAAATGCACGTTTTCCCTTTGCGACAACAGGTTTTACGACATGCTTAGGAGCAATACTTTCAGACAAAAATCTTAAAAAAGGAGCAAACGGTTTTATTGTAGAAAATTTAATGGTATATTTATCAATTTTTTCAACTTTCGGAAGCTGCCCGTCTATCGTAACAGAATCTCTGACACTTGTATTTCCAAATCCTGCAAGAATTATTTCATTCCAAGTAAACAAAACGTCATCAGCCGTAATTTCTTTACCGTCAGACCATTTCAAACCTTTTCTTAATGTTATTGTATAGGTACAATTATCTGAAGAAATTTCTACAGATTTTGCCATATTAGGAATAACTTTTCCGGAATTAACATCTGTAGAAAGTAAAGAATCAAACATTAAAGCACCTATTTCAGAAGAAGTATTATCTTTTGCCGTCCAAGGATTAAATGTTTTTGGGCCTTCTCCGATTGTAGAAGAAACAAATTCTCCACCAAATTTACCAATCGGTAATTGAGATTGCAAATAATCAGTGTCATCAATAGTAACAATTTTGGGTTCATCATAAGAAAAATCGTGAATATCTATTGTTTCTTCACTATCAAGAACTCTCGCCGGCTGTTTATCTATCGAAAAACAAGATACAGTTATAAGTGATATCAATATTATTGCTAATAATAATTTACCTTTCATAGATAGAGCGTAACACAAATTGAAGTTAATTTAAACTGATTGAAAGAGTTATTGAAAGGTTAATAATAATTTGATATAATTGTCACAAAGGAGAAAATTTATGGATATGTGGTTGTTGTTGCTAATTATGGCGGTTGTATTTTTGGTTCTTGAAATGTTTACTCCGACTTTATTTTTTATTAATCTTGCAGTTGCGGCGGTGATTTCAGCAATATTTGCATATTTAGGATTTTCAAGTTTAGTCGTTACTATTGTATTCCTTGTTGTTGCAATTGCAACAATATGGTTTGTTCGTCCGATTTTACTAAAACAAATTAATGAAAAAAAAGTTACTACAGGGCTTGACGATAAATATATAGGTAAAATTGCAAAAGTTGTTAAAGAAGTTTCTAAAACAGACGGAAGAGTTGCTATTTACGGAGAAGAATGGCAAGCGATTACTGATGGAGAAAATATTCCGGTCGGAGAGGAAGTTAAAATTTTATCAAATGATAGTATTATTTTTAAAGTAGAAAAAGTATAGGAGAAATTAAAATGGGTTCATTCATTTTTCTTTTGTTTTTGATTATTTTTGCACTGGTATTTTGTGTCAAATCAATCAAAATTGTTCAACAGGCAGAGGTAATGATTATTGAAAGACTAGGAAAATTTGACAGAATTTTAGAATCAGGTTTTCAATTCATAATTCCTCTCATAGACAATCCACGTTCTATTGCGTGGAAACAAAATCAAACCCTTCCTGACGGAAGAACGTACACTTATTATTCGTTAAAGGACAGAATTGATTTAAGAGAATCTGTTTTCGATTTTCCTCGTCA
>CAZKAS010000023.1:0-8579 GCA_964550875.1 uncultured Muribaculaceae bacterium
TCTTGTAATAGCTTGTCTAATCCACCATGTTGCATAAGTAGAGAATTTATATCCTCTTTCATGGTCAAATTTTTCCGCTGCTCTAATCAGACCCAAATTACCTTCTTGAATTAAATCCAAGAAAAGCATGCCTCTTCCGACATATTTTTTTGCAATACTGACAACTAATCGCAAATTCGCTTGAACTAACTTTCTTTTTGCAATTGCGCCTGCGTTACCGCCTTCTATTATTTTTCTGGCTAAATCAATTTCCTGATCTGCCGTTAAAAGTTTAATTCGTCCTATTTCCCGTAGATATGTTCTTACGGGATCATCTGTTGAAAATCCTCTTGAAAGAGCATCAACACTACTTTCTTCAGACTCTTCAAGCGAATCATCATCAAAATCATTTGTTTCGCTTAAATCTATCATTTTGGAACTATTTCCACTCATCATAACGTCGGCAATGTCTGTAGCTCCAAAAACAGGATTGCCCATATCTGTAGATGGTTCGGTTAATTCATCTTCAAATCTTTCGTCTGCTGATGAAACTTCCGATATTCTTTTTCTTGTCATTGATTAAATTCTCCAGTTTTCACTTTTTAGTTTCTCATTGACAGTTATTTGATATTGAACTTCGTCAGAATCGCTCTTTACTTTATTCCTAGACAGGATTCTCAATCGTTTCAATTCTTCTTTTCGCCTGAAAAGTTCAATTTTATCCGTCGTTTCCATAATTGCTACGTGAATATCACTGTCCGTAAGATTCTCATAGCATTTGGATAAGTATATTAAATCTGTTATTATATGCTTAATTTCACTATTGTTCTCAAATTCATTGAATAACGCTTGCGTTAATTCTTCGGTATTATTACTCATAAATGCCATTTTGTCAATTGTTTGAGCCAATATATTAAGGTTTTTATTTTCGATTTTTTGGGATTGAATTATACTTATCAGTTCGGAGCGATTGCTATCACTCACGTTAATAAAAAAAATACTCAATAAATTTTTTTGCATTTTTTCAATGAAATTTGAAGATTTTGTTACAATTTGACTTTTTTCTTCAAAAATTGCATCTTCAATTTTCTCATTCTTTTGTCTGTATGCCTTTACTTCCCTTAAAAACAAGCCTTCTTCGATTTGTAAACGGGTTGCAACCCTCTTTATATATTCATTTTGGACTATATTATTTCCTATTTCCTCAATTATTGGTATGATTTTTGAAACAAGCTTATTTTTTTCCAGCGGAGAAATATCATTTTTCATATTCTCCATAATCTTATTAAGCCTATAATCCAATAACAGAGGAGCATTTAGCATATGTTCAATATACGCTTCGCCACCATTTTCACGAATAAATTCGTCGGGATCTTTTCCTTGAGGAGGAGAAACTACACGTATTTCACAGGCATATTGATCTCCTGTTGTTGCATAACAAGAGTCAAACTGTTTTATTTCTCCCAAGCCGCCAAACGCATCTTTAATAAGTGATGCACTTCTTTCTGTTGCCATTTGTCCTGCATTATCAGTATCAAAAGCAAGGTATATTTTTCTTGACTCACAATATTTTGCTATTAATCTTATGTGGTCTTGTGTCAATGCAGTTCCACAAGAAGCTACCGCATTTTTTACTCCTCCGACCTGTAAAGAAATTGTATCAAAATATCCTTCACATATAAGTACGCTATCTAACTCTCGTATTGAATCTTTTGCCGTATCAAATCCGTACAAAATGTGACTTTTATTGTATAAAATAGTGTCAGGAGAATTTAGATATTTTGGGTTTTGCCCCTCTTCCAAAGCTCTTGCGCCAAATGCGACTACATGCCCGTTTTCATTTTTGACAGGAATCATTAATCGTCCTCTAAATCTGTCAATATAGCCTTTTTGGTTCTCTCGTTTTATAACAAGACCGGCATTTTCCAAAATTTGATTATCTGTCATCAAATGCTGTTGCAATGAATCAAAAGATTTTAAGGAGTATCCTATACCGTATTTTTTTATTATTTCATCGGAAATAGCACGTTTTTTTAGATATTCTCTTGCGAATTCTGCTTCCGGAGCATTTAACAAATTGTATTGAAAAAACTCCATGGCTTTTTTCATCATTTCCAGTGCTGATTGTTTTTTCTTGCCAAAATCACCGTTACCGTGAACCGTCGGCAATTCTATTCCCATGTTTTTTGCTTCTTCGGAAATAATTTCTACAAAACTTTTCCCTTGAATTTTCATCAAAAAAGAAATAGCATCTCCGCCCTCTCCGCAGCCAAAACATTTAAAAATTCCTTTTTGGCGGTTTACTGAAAAAGACGGTGTTTTTTCTTTGTGAAACGGACAGCAACCCATATAATTTGCACCTGATTTTTTCAGGACAACATATCGCTGAACTACTTCCACAATATCCAAGCGTCTTTTTATTTCTTCAACTGCCTCTTGATAAGAAATTACCATATAAATTACACCGCCAAACCGTTTACAAGCACCATTCTGTTTAAGAAACTGTCATTTCTGACATATTCAAGCGGAGTAACGAGAAACAGTTCTTTAAATTTTGCCATCGCATATCTGTCAGTCATGCCCGACACATAATCGCATACCGTACGTTTCAATGCTTCTTCCGAGGAATTTGGATATTTTTTTTGAAGTTCATCAAAATAGTATTCAAACAGGGTTTTTACAATATTTTTTGCTTTTGGTTCTTCTTTTTTTGCTTCAGAGCCGAGATAAACGTTATCAAACATCCACGATCTCAATATTTTCATATGAGAAAAGCATTCTTCTGACATTCTGATTTTATTTTTGCCCATGCTTGTTTGAACAATATCATAAATCATTGTGGTAAATCTTACGTTTTTGTCAGACGTAAAATACTCAATGGAATCTTGCGGTAAATCCTCAGCGTGAATAATCCTTGCTCTGATTGCATCTTCGATATCTTGGTTAAGATATGCAATTTTGTCCGCAAGTTGAACAATTTGTCCTTCAAGAGTGAAAGCAGGCTCAAGGGCGTATGAATGACACAAAATGCCGTTCAAGGTTTCCTCTGTCAAATTCATATTTTCAATAACTTCCGCAACACGAACGCTTTGTTCGTTGTGACGATAACCGCCGTCCATAATTTCGTTTAAAACCGCTTCACCGCTGTGACCGAAGGGAGTATGCCCAATGTCGTGTCCCAGAGCTATTGCCTCTGTCAATTCTTCATTTAAACGCAATGCCTTTGCAATTGTTCTTGAAACTTGAGCAACTTCAAGGGTGTGCGTCATTCTTGTTCTGTAGTTGTCATCATCGGGAGAAAAGAACATTTGTGTTTTGTGTTTTAATCGTCTGAATGCACTTGAATACAAAATCCTATCTCTGTCACGTTGGAAATCAGTTCTCAAAGGGCAAGGATTTTCGGACAACTTTCGACCTTTTGAAAATCTGCTCTTCGCCGCAAATTCACTCAAATTCGCAATTTCTTCTTCTTCAAAAATTTCTCTGATTGACTTTGTTCCTACACTCATAAAAACCTTTCTCATACTCTGGTTTATATTATACTCAAAATTATTACGAACTGCAATTTTAAATTAAACAAATGCGAAAAAACATTCTATCATTTTACACATAATAAAATTTTCGGAGAAGATAGAATAAAGTTAATGATGAAGCATTTAAAGATAATTTATCCAAATGCAAAGTTTGTTACATTAATATACTACGATTACTTTTCTCAAAAAAATGAGTTTGACTTGAGAGCAATGGAAAATCTTGGAATTAAAGTTGTTGAATTAAACGAAATATCTAAAAATGATTTTTCTAAAGAAAAATACCGAACTTCAAATTCTCACCCAAATAGAAAGGCATGGCAAGAAATAGTTCCGCTATTGGGCAAGAAATTGGATTTGTGACATAATATGTTTTAAAAATCAAAAATGTTATAAAAATCGGGTCTTGATTATTTGTTTTGTTTAATTTAATATCATAGTTACAAAAGCAAAATTTATCATCGAAAGGAAATATATCATGTCAATTGAATGCGAAATCTGCGGAAAAAAATCATTAAAAGCAGCAAAGATTTCATTTTCACACAAACAAAATGTTCACAGACAATTCCCTAACCTTCAAACTGTTAAGGTTAACCAAAACGGAACTGTTAAAAAAATTAAAGTTTGTACTTCATGCCTCAGAGCAGGAAAAGTTGAAAGAGCTTTGTAATTTTAAACAAAATGAAAAACAATAAAAGAGCCCTTGAAGGCTCTTTTTTCTTTGTGATTAAATTAATTTAGTCGGGTAATTTGAAGAAAACTTTTTCATGTTATAATAGAGTCACTATGGATATGAACATTTTTAAAAAATCTGCAAGTTTATTAAAAGATAATTTAATGGTTATGCAACCTTTGTTTATATGGGCTTTAATTTCTATGCTTGTTGCAATGCCTCTTTCCACAAAAAAAGGAATAGATATAGGATTTATTTTTTCTGCAAGCATAATAGTTTTCTGTTTTGTAACTTTTTTGGCAGGTTGGTACAACTGCATAAAAGCAACGGTTGAAAATAAAGATAAGTCTTTTGATACACCTGAAGAGAAAAATAAAGCGCAAATAGATGTTTTGAAAAAATTTTTTCCGGGTGTTGGAGAATATGTTTTTCCAATAGGTATTGCTACTATTTTATATGGTGGAATTTTGTATGGATTATTTACAGCATACAAATTTTTTGCTCTACAAGCGTTCGTCAAAGCTCAAATTCCTAATGAATTTATTAAAATCGTGGGAACAGGTACACAAGAGGAAATTACAAAATTTATTCAAACTTTATCTCCTGAACAATTAGGAACCTTGTCAGGAATAATGTTTGGAGGTTTTCTCGTTTACTTTTTGTTTGAAATACTTATTTTATGGTATGCTCCGGCAATATTTTATACAACAAAAAATCCGATTATTGCACTATTTAAGTCCGTTCTTTTTACTTTCAAACATTTATTTTCTTCAATAATAATCGTGGTAGTTATGTGTATAATTAACATGTTTATTTCTTTTACGAATGTACTATTAGGAAATAATTTTCTTGCAATAATTCCTATGTTGCTTTCGTTTATGTACATAGTTTATTACGTTTTAACGGTATTTTTATATTATGAACAAGCCCAAAATAATAGCACTATCGGGACCCAGTTCGACAGGTAAATCCAAACTTGCGGTAGAAATTGCAAAAAAATTTAACGGAGAAATTATTTCAGCCGATTCAAGGTACGTTTACCGAGAAATGGATATTGCAACAGCAAAACCATCTAAAGAGGAGATGGACGGAATACCGCATTATTTGATAGATATTTGTGATGTAACCGAAGAATATACCGTTGGTCTTTTTGTCAGAGATGCGGAAGAACTTATAAAAAATATCTCTCAAAAAGGTAAATTGCCGATAGTTACCGGAGGAACAGGGTTATATTTTCGTTCTTTAAGTGGAACTTTTGATATTCCTGAAGTGCCTGCGAATAAGGAATTTAGAGAAAAATCAGAAAGTATTTCCAATGACATTTTGTATGACGAATTAAAAAGAATTAGTCCTAATTTTGCAGAAAAAATACATAGAAACAATAAAAGGAAAATAGTTAGAGCATTGGAAATTGCTTATTCAGGAGCGGAAATGAAATCAAAAGAGTGTCCTTACAATATACTTTGGTTGAATTTAGACGTTCAAAACAGGCAATTTTTATATGACAGAGCGAATAAACGTGTTGAACAGATGTTTGAAAACGGACTAATTCAAGAAGCGACAAAACTTTTCTCAAAATATGGTGAAAATAATATATTAATGAACACAATCGGAATAAAAGAGGTATTTCCCTATATAAACGGGACACAAGAACTTGACGTGGTTGAGGAAGAAATAAAGAAAAACACAAGACATTATATTAAAAGACAAATATCTTGGTTTAAAGGAGAATCAACAATAATTCCAATCCATATAGACAGGGAAAATTATAAAGAACAAGTTATGGAAATGATTGAAAATTTCGTTTAAAATTGTAAAAAATTTGTTTTTGAATATTTTTTTGCTAGAATCAATAAAGTAAGTATGGACGAAAAATTATGCGTGGAAGATTAGTTCTTTTATCAATAATAGTAGGGTTATGGGTATTTCTATTCGTATTTCAGAATTACTTTAATACTTTTTGGGCATTAGTAGCATTAATTTCTGTAATGGCTATTTACAGCGGATATATTTATGTTGCAAATAAGCATAGAGTCAGAACTTTAAGGAAACACCCGATTGAAATAAATAAAGACTACCAACCGTCAATAACGATTATGATACCATGCCATAATGAGGGTGTTGTTATTAAAAAGACCGTAGAAAATATAACAGCAGTAGATTATAACAATTATGAACTTATATTGATTGATGACAGAAGCGATGATAATACAGCGGAAATTATAAAACAAATTGCAAAAGAAAAACCAAATATAAAATATTTAATTCGAGATAAAGAAGCATTCCCCGGAAAGTCTGCAGTATTAAATGATGCACTCAAAATGACAAACAGTGAAGCAGTATTGGTGTTTGATGCAGACGCAAGAATAAGCCCTGATTTCATCAAAAATCTTATTCCAAAACTTGAACCTGAAGATGTTGGAGCCGTTCAGGCGAGAAAAGTTATCAGCAACAGAAATGACAACTTCTTGACCAGATGTCAAGATAATGAAATGGCTTTGGATACACATTTTCAAATTGGTCGAGATGCGGTAAAAGGCGCTGTTGAACTTAGAGGTAACGGCGAGTTAATAAAGAGAAAGGCATTAGACGATATCGGAGGTTGGAATAATTACACAATTACAGATGACTTGGATATGTCAACAAGACTGCAAATTAAAGGTTGGGATATTCGTTTTTGTCCTGATGTTTGTGTCTTTGAAGAAGGTGTAATAAAAATTATCCCATTGCTACGCCAACGCAGACGTTGGGTTGAAGGAAGTATTAGAAGATATTTGGAAAATTTTTGGGCAGTTCTTTTTTCAAAGGACATGTCTTTACGAGTTAGCCTTGATATGACTGCATACATTTGCGAATTTTTATTACCGTTTTGGTTTTTTTCGGAAGTAGGATTTCAAATTTTTAGATATATAAAATATGATGAAAATCAAATATTATCATCAATAGCACTATCAGTGTTAATCTTTATTTTCTTCTATAGTGCATTAATATACAGCCTTAGAAAATATAATCACGTAAAACCGATAGACAATATTATTCAATCTTTTGAAACATGTGCTTATTTGTTAGTTTTGTGGTTTCCTGTAGTAACATTCATTATTTTTAAAATAATTTTTACCAAAAAGACAATGGATTGGGGAAAAACACAACACGGCACTGCAAAAGAACAAGAACCGATTGCTGTTAAATAAACTTGTTAAATAAGATTTAGCAAGTATAATATTTGTATTATTGACAGGAGAGTCGAAAGGATAAGAAAAGTGGAATTTTTTACAGATGCTACAATCCAACTACTTAAGGCATTAAGCGATTTTTGTGGCAGTTATGGATTGGGAATTATAATTTTAACAATAATAGTAAGAGTATTAATGTGGCCTTTAAGCGTGTCACAACAACGTTCAATGAAAGTCATGCAAAAAATGCAACCTAAAATGAAGATGATTCAAGAACGTTATAAAGATGACCCTCAAGTTATGCAACGTAAAATGATGGAATTTTATAAGGAAAACAATTTCAATCCTATGGGAGGTTGCTTTCCTGTTTTAATTCAGATGCCTATATTCATTTTATTATATACGGCATTAATCAGCCCTCAATTTATTGACCTTGCAGGTAACGCAAAATTTTTATTTATCAACAGATTAGATGCAACAATCAGAGGAACGTCGGCCCGTTCGTTTGATAATACGTTTATGGTCGGTAATACTGCGAATTTTAATCTCGGTAAAAAGGCAACTGTTTATTATAGTGATGGTTCAGTCGAAAATGATGTAAAAGTTAAAACATCAAAAGACAATCTTCGTTATATGAACAAGATAGTTGCAGGAGAAAATGTTGAATTTAAACTTGCACTTAATGCTTTTCAAGTTGATAACTTTGAAAATAAAACCATTACAGGTGCTGAAGTTGCTATAACAAACGTAAATACAAGAGAAACAGAAGATATAAAATTTGCACGAAAAGGCGATATTTTGACAGCGGAAGTTCCTACTTCTCAAGCCAGTGAGAAAATGAACTTAGATGTTCTTGCGTTAGTGTTATTCTTTGGTTTGTCAATGTTCTTTGCAACAAAAGTGATGACATTAACGAATAAAAATTCAAATCAACAATTAGATCCGCAACAAGAAGCAATGCAAAAAACAATGGGAAGAACAATGCCGATTTTCTTGACAGCAACATTTTTCTTTATCCCTATTCCTGCAGGTGTTCTCCTATACTTAGTTGTAAGTAATCTCTTCCAAATCGGACAAACTTTTATCATCAACAAGCAACTTGATGATGCGGAAGCAAGAAGAGCAGAAGTAATTGACGTAAAAGCGGAAAAATAATATGAAACTTGATGAATTTGATTATGAACTTCCGAAAGAATTAATCGCTCAATTACCATCACAAAAACG
>CAZKAS010000023.1:8589-24687 GCA_964550875.1 uncultured Muribaculaceae bacterium
AGATGCTTGTCTTAAACAGACAGGCTCTTTGCTATGAAGATAAACATTTCTATGATATTGTGGATAACCTTAATGAAAATGATTTTCTGGTTTTGAATAATACAAAAGTTATTCCTGCAAGACTTTTTTCCATAAAAGACACAGGTGCAAAAATCGAAATTTTTCTTGTAAGAGAAGTAGAAAAATCAATATGGATAGCACTTATAAAACCGTCAAAACGAGTAAAACCTCAAATGGTGTTAACAGTTGGAGAAAGACTTTCCGTTGAAATTTTGGAAAAAATTGACGATAAATGGAAGATAAAATTAAATTATGTCGGAAACATTTATGAAATATTGGGAGAATACGGAAATATTCCGCTTCCCCCATATATTGAAAGAAATATGACAGATGAACAGTATAAGAACCTTGATTTTGAACGTTATCAAACAGTTTATGCAAAATATGAAGGTTCAGTTGCAGCACCAACAGCAGGACTTCATTTTACGCAAGAAATACTTGAAAAACTTGAAAAAAAAGGGGTCGGAAAAACATTTGTACATCTAAATGTGGGACTGGGAACTTTTAAACCCGTAAAAGTTGACGATATTGAAAAACATAAAATGGATTCTGAATCATTTGAAATTCCGGAAGAAAGTGCAAACGCTATAAATGAGGCAATTTCACAAGGCAAAAATATTGTGGCGGTTGGAACAACAAGCGTAAGAACGCTTGAAACTACAATGCAAAAATACGGAAAAATAATTCCCGTAAAAGACCATTCGGAACTATTTATTTACCCCGGATTTGAATTCAAAATCGTAAATAAAATAATTACAAACTTTCACCTTCCAAAATCAACATTATTAATGCTTGTTTCTGCTTTTGCTGGTCGGGATTTTGTCTTTGACGCATACAAACATGCAATAGAAAACCAATACAGATTTTATAGTTATGGCGATTGTATGCTGATTGAATAAAATTTTAAGAGGTGTTTATGGATAATCAAAAAAAAATAAATATAAAAAAACAAATTTTAATATTTATTGTCTTGGTAACTATATACTTTTTGGGATATTATTTATTAATTGAATGTTTTAACTATTCTGTATCTTTAAAAACCAATTTGGGACACGGTTTTGGTGATATTACTTATTTTTTGACATTTCTTTCGCAAATCGTTTTATCCTTAATTATCTCTATTATATTTCTTTTTATAACTTTAATTCCTAAATTTTATAAAAAGTTTAAGATGAAATTATTTCTAATACCCTTATATTTAACAATTATTATTAATTCTTTACTAATAATCAGTTATATTTGTGATCAATCAATGAAACTATACCATTTTCTTAGCTTATCTTTTATAGGATTACCGGTGTACATACCTTTAGTAATTTTATACTTTATAATGATAATTAAAGAAAATCATTCAAAAGATAAAGAATAAAAATTTTCACAAATTATAAATTTTTATGTATAAATTTTCTGTTTCCAGAACAAAATTCAGAAACAATATCTCCATTTCCTTCAAGCAGATACTTGTAAATTGTTAAACCGTCCAATCCTACAGGACCTCTTGCGTGAGTTTTATTTGTTGAAATACCGACTTCTGCTCCGAAACCGTATCTGAAACCGTCGGCAAATCTTGTCGAAACATTATGATAGACACCTGCTGAGTCCACTCTGTTCATAAAATAATTAACACTATTTAAGTTTTCACTTATGATGCAATCGGTATGACCTGAACCGTATTCGTTTATGTGTTCGACAGCTTCTTCAACTGAATTAACAACCTTTATTGATAATTCTTTTTCTCCGTACTCATAAGACCAATTTTCGACATCACCTAAACCGACTGCAAATTGTTTACAATAGTTATCAGAATTAACAGCAACACCTATTTGCGACATTTTTGATACAAATAGTGGCAAAAAGTCGGAAACAATATTTGTATTTATCAAAACTGTTTCAACAGAATTACAAGCAGCAGGATACTGGCATTTTGCATCTTCTATAATTCTCAATGCCTTTTTAAAATCAGCTGATTCATCAACATATATATGACAAATTCCGCTTGCGTGACCTAAAACAGGAATTTTTGTATTTTTTTGAATGTATTTTACTAATTTGTTTGAACCACGTGGAATTATTAAATCAATCGATTTGTCTTCAGCCAACATTTGCGCAACGTCTTCGTGAGAAAATAATAAGTTGATAACATTTTTAGGAAAATCCTTTGTTTTGTTAAGTGCTTCCGTAATAATGTTATACATAACTCTATTTGTGTTATTTGTTTCTCTCCCACCTTTTAGAAGGACTGCATTTCCTGATTTTATGGCAAGTGCAGATATTTGAACCAATACATCAGGTCTTGCCTCAAAAATAACGCCAATAACACCAATCGGACAGGTTACTTTTTTCAAAATTAATCCGTCTGCAAGTTCTTTGGTAAATTCAATTTTGTTTACGGGGTCATCTAGTTTAATAACGTCATAAAGCCCGTCTATCATTGATTTAATTTTATTATCATCAGCTTTTAACCTGTTAAAAACTGATTTAGATAATTTTCCTTCGGCTACTGCGATTTCCGCCAGTTCCAAATCTTTCCTATTTGCTTCAATAACACTATTTGTATTATTGGATAAAGCGGTTGCAATATTTTTAAGTGCTTCATTTTTAATTTCATAAGAAAGTGAAGAAAGCGCAATAGAAGCATTTTTTGCGTTTTTAGCGATAGTTTTTATATCAGACATTTTTTCACCTATAGAATTACAATGTTATCACGAGTAATAATTGCGTCATAATTTTTATGACCTAAAATTTTTGCAATTTCATCAGAGTGGACACCAATAATTTTCCGACAGTCTATACAGCTATAATTAACCATACCTTTCGCAAATTCTATTCCGTTTTCATCAAGAATAGTAACGACATCTCCCTTTTGAAAATCTCCTTCAATATCCAAAACGCCAATTGAAAGCAAACTTGCATCTTTGTCGACAAGTGCTTTTTGTGCGCCCGCATTAACTTTAATTTTTCCTGTAATACTTGTTGCATAGCCAATCCAGCGTTTTTTTCCGGATAGTTGTTCTGTAGGCAAAAACAAAGTTCCAATATCGTCATCTTTGAATACTTTTGTAACAATATTTGGAGTTTTTCCATTAGCGATAATTACGTGTCCGCCCGAGCGAGTCACAACTTTTGCGGCTTCCAATTTTGTTTTCATTCCGCCCCTGCCGCCTTTCGAGGCTTCTTGCCCCATGCTTTCTATTTCAGGAGTTACCTCTTTTACAATCGGAATACGTTTAGCGTTAGGATTTTCTTTTGGATTATCATCAAAAAGCCCGTCTATATCCGACATTATGACAAGAAGGTCTGCTTCAAGTTTACTTGCGACAAGCGCCGATAATTTATCATTATCAGAAAAACAAACTTCGAGTACACCACGTGCTTCTTCGAGTTCAGTTGTTGATACTGTATCATTTTGATTAATAATCGGAATAATACAAAGTTCAAGGAGTCTGTTTAAAACGTTACTCAAACTTAAATACTTTACTCTTTGTGTGAAATCTTCTTCAGTTAAAAGAATTTGAGCGCAAGAAATTTTATATTTATCAAATCCGTGTTCATAAATAGACATCAATGTAGTTTGTCCTATCGCAGCACATGCCTGCTTTAAGATAACATCACCCGATGTATCAACGTTGACTTTATTAGCACCAAGTCCGACAGCACCTGAAGTCACAATAATAATTTCTTTGCCTTGTTTGTGAAGTTTAGAAATATCTTCAATAAAAGAATATATTCTAGAGAGGGAAATTGAACCGTCATCACCTCTTAAGACATTTGTTCCAAATTTAAAAACTATTCTTTTCGCATTTCTAATATCAATCATAAGAAGATTATAATATTTAATCAGATTTTTGCAATCGGTCACCAATCATAAAAGCCGGAGTAATTTCATTAAAAATGACAGCAGGATTTACTATGGATTCATCAGATTTTATAGGTTTATAAAAATCTTTAACAAGGAGCATTTTAATTTGAGTTTTTTCAAAACCAAAATCCTTCAAAACGTTTTCAAATATTTTTGCGGCAGACATATAGTTTCTGTTTAAAACATAAATATTTCCGTCAGGAACAACTGTTTTTAAGTGAGTAATAACAGTTTTTAATATTGGAAAATATTCGTTTTCAAAAGGTTTTGCAATAATCAAATCTACAAGAAAATCCTTTTTGTTAACAAAATGATATTCCAAATAAGCAAGAATACTTTTATCGGAGTTTTTTAAAATAAATTTCTGTGGAGCATTTTTTGAAAAAAAATCCGAAACTGAAGACTTAAATTCATCAACATCTTGTTGCAGAGAGAACCTAAAGTGCGGGGCGATTGCGTCGTTAAATAATTCTGCAATATTTTTTGAGTCAAAATTATTCGATTTACAAAAATCAGACCACTTATAATCAGAATTTAAATCAATATTGGGAGCATGCCAAACAGCTTCTCTGGAACAAAGTCGAAATCCGCATCTTTTTGAAAACAGTTCCGCAGAGGTTTCATCATTTTCATCAAGCAAAACACAAAAAGTATCAGCACCTAATGCACCATATTTTGCAACAACATACCCAATGAGTTGTTTTCCCTCATCAAAAGAATTTTTATCCAAAAAAAGTTGTTTAATAAACCATTTATGCTTATTTCCTTTTGCAACCTCCAGCGTTATAAAAGCCTTAACCTCATGATTATCATTAACAACGATGTACGATTCAGGAGATTTTCTCATAGATAACGGCATAAAGTCTTGAAAGAGGTCAAGCAAAATATCAAAAAAAGTTGAACAAAGTGAAATTTTTTCACCAAAAGAAATAGATGAAATCATTTTTTGAACTTTTTTATAGTGTAAAATGTTAAATCGTCTAATTTTAGCCATAATAAACCTCTACATAATCATAATAACACTTTTTCGAGTGTTTTGTATCGCAAAAGTTAAAAAAATATTAAAAAGATTTGAGAATAGTTTGTTTTTAACTATAATAATTAAAAAAGGGTAAAATTTATGTCAAAAAATCATAAAAATAGCGAAAATGAAAAGAAATCAACAAATCCGTTTGCAACAGAAGAAACGGAAAACACAGTAGATATTAATGATACGATTGAAAATTCAGTTAATATTGAAGAAAATTCTGATAAAGAATGTAAACAGGAATCTCAGACAAATATTGAAGAACCAAGCGAGAAAAAAGAAGAACCGCAGGAAAAGAAAGGTATTTTAGGCGGATTATTCGGAAACAAAGCAGAAGAAGAACTTAAAAAGACAAAAGAAGCATACGAAACGCTTAACAATCAGTATTTAAGACTTGCTGCAGACTTTGACAATTATAGAAAACGCCAAGAGTCTGAAAGGGAAAATTCAATCAAGTTTGGAACAGAAATGGCGTTAAAGAAGATGATAGAGCTTGCAGACAATTTTGACCGTGCTGAAAAAGCGATGGAAAAGATTGAAGATTGTGAAAAAGCAAAGGAATCATTCAACATATTAGATAAACAATTCAGAGAAGCACTGACAAAACTGGGATTGGAACAAATAAAAACGGAGGGTGAGAAATTTGACCCCAACCTTCATGAAGCAGTAATGCAAGTACCAACAGACGAACAGCCGGAAGAAACGATTATGCAAGAGATGCAAAAAGGATACAAATTCGGAGATAAAGTTTTGAGGGCTTCAATGGTAAGTGTAGCGGTAGGAAAATAGAATAATGGCTGATTACTATGAAATATTAGGGGTGAGTCGAGATGCAGGAAAGGACGAAATAAAATCTGCATTTAGAAAGAAAGCTCGAGAATTACACCCTGACGTTAATAAGGCTCCTGATGCGGAAGAAAGATTTAAGGAGCTTGGAAAAGCATACGAAACATTGTCAGATGATGATAAGCGTGCATTGTATGACAGATATGGAGAAGAAGGTCTTTCAAATGCAGGATATAGCAATGCGGGGCCGTTTGAAGGCGGATTTGGCGGCTTGAATGATATTTTTGAGGCTTTTTTTGGCGGTGGTTTTTCAAGACGATATGAAAATCCTGATGCACCCAAAAGAGGTGATGATTTAAGAATAAATATCCAATTAGATTTCAAAGATGCTATTTTTGGAGTGGAAAAAGAACTACATATTACACATGAAGAAACTTGTTCATCTTGTAACGGAACAGGAGGAAAGGCAGGTACGCAGCCCACTACTTGCAGAACTTGCGGAGGAACAGGGAAAGTACAACAAGTACAGCAGACTTTGTTAGGTAATTTTAGTCAAATTTCAACTTGTCCGAATTGTCATGGCAAAGGCAAAATATATGCAGAATCTTGTTCTGATTGTCATGGAAAAGGAGTTAAAGAAGTTGAAAAAACGTTAAAAGTAAAAATTCCTGCAGGAGTTGACAACGGAACAAAAATCAGAGTTTCCAATGAAGGAGATGCAGGTAAAAATGGTGGTCCTGCAGGTGATTTATATGTAGTTATTTTAGTAAAAGAAGATGATTATTTTATTAGAAAAGGAAATGATATTTACACAATTTTAAATATCTCATTCCCTCAATCTGCGCTTGGTGACAGAGTTTCCGTAAAAACTTTAGACGGAGAAAAAACAATTACTATACCACAAGGAACAGAACATGATAAAATAATTACTATAAAAGGAGAAGGTGTTCCATATATTGGAACAAACAGAAGAGGCGATCACCATGTAGTCATTAAGCTCGCTCCTCCCAAATCAATATCAGAAGAAGAAAAAATTCTTTACGAAAAACTTTTTGAATATTCAAAAGGGAAAAAACCGCAAGAAAGAATCATAGATAAAGTTAAAAATGCTTTTAGCAAATAGGAATAAAAAATGAAAAAGATATTACCATCAATTCTAGTATCACTAATGTTGTCGGTCGGAATGTCCGCAGAAGCTATAATGTTACCACATCAGATGAATATATATTTATTTGATAATGTGCGAGATTGTACGGTCAGATTTGATGGATTAATAAACTTCAAAGACGGCACGATATACATACCGGTTTTACCTGAAGAAATAAAAGAAGTTTCAAGGCTTGAAATTGTATGGACATATCCAAGCGAAAAAACTTTAAAAGATGAACCCGAGATTGTCGTTTTTAATAATGGATTTTCTCTTTTAAAGGTTATAAATGACGGAAAGAGAAAGACGTTGACAACATATCAGGATTTGCCGGAAGTTATTCAATCAGGTATTTTTCCGCAAGATATGTTGGTTCCAAACGGATTTTATGTTTCAGAAAATTTAAAAGGCTTATTGGGAAATCTTGAGATACCGGTTGTTGACCGTTCTATAAAAGCTGATAAAAAAATTGAGCAGAAAACAGCCAATTCAAAAGTTGTTGCAAGAAAAAACGGAAAAAAGATTGTAAAAACGAAAGTCAAAGTTCTTAAGTCAAAAATGCCAAAAGAACTTGAAGGGAAGATGTTTTTGGCAACAAATTTTGATTCTCAATATTTAAAAATATTTGCGCCCGGAGTTCCAGAACCCATATACGGTTTAAAACTCAAGGGAATATTGAAAGATGTAAAAGTTACGCCGGATAAGAGATTTTTAATAACGGCAGTTTTTGGGAAAAAGCAAATTGATATTGCAGACATAGGAAATGAACAAATCGCAAGAAGTATAGACATTAACGCACAACCTTCTGAGGTTGAAGTCAATGAAGCAACGAATAAAGCGTTTGTTATGAGTTCAGAAGGTCAATCAATATATGCTATTGACCTTGCGGATATGACGGTTACGGAAAAAATTTCACTAGATGCATCTCCGTATCGTATGACACTGTCAGATAGTGGAGAACAACTTGCTTATGCGGACAAAAACACAAATAACATATATATTATAAAAATTGATGACAACTACAAAAATGTTCCTGTAACGAAGATGGAAAATATTTCAAAATTGATTATTGATGATGCAAACAGGTTGTATGCAATATCAAGAACACAAAATAAACTGTTAATTAACGATTTTGATTTAAATAAAATCTACAACGATGGAGAAGAAACAGACGACAGAAGTGCTGTTTTGCAGAGAAAGTTATCAGACGGAACAAAGAAGTTTTTAGGAATTCCAACAGATATTAAAGATTATGAACAAATTGACCAAAGCATAGATCCAATTACTGCAACAGTTGAAGAAAGAATTATTAGAACAGGAAACAAGCCTACAGATATGTTTTTGTACGGAAATAAACTTTTTATTTTATGTTCCGGAGATAGGGAAATCAATGTTTTGGATACAGATTCTTTGAAATATATGACGACAATAAAGTTAGAAGAAAAATTTCCACGAAAAATAACGAGAATAGACAATTCAAATTTGGCACTTGTAACTGATGCAGGCGGTCAAAAATATACGATAATTAATCTGGATACATCAAAAGTTATCGGAGAATACCCTCTTGATATGCCGATTAATTCAATTACAATCATCAACAAGATTAACAACATAAATATATTGGAACAAACATTGTAATGAGCATTATTGAAGATACACTAAGGGAATTAGAAGCAACAAAAAATGATTTTTGGAATATATCCAGAGAAACCGGTGATTTTATTGAATTTTTAATAAAAGTATCAAGAGCAAAAAATGTATTGGAAATAGGTACCTCAAACGGATATTCCGGACTGAGGATAGCACTTGCTCTTAAAGAAACAGACGGAAAACTTACGACTATTGAATATTGGGATAAACGAAGAACGGTAGCAATAGAAAATTTCAAAAAATGTGGTGTTGACGATATAATCACAGCGAAATTAGGCGCCGCTCTTGAAGTAATAAAAAATGAATTGCAAGATGAAATATTCGATTTTGTGTTTATAGATGCGAATAAGGCTCAATACATCAAAGATTTTGAATTAATTCACCCACTTTTAAAAGTTGGAGGAATAATTGTTGCAGATGATATTTTATCACATGCAGAATCTGTAAAATCTTTTGTTGAAGAAATTACACACAGAGAGGACTATTCTGCTCAAATTCTTAATCTTCCCGATGGTGTTCTTATCGCAAGGAAGAATAAATGAAATTTGAAAAATTAACGTATGAAAAACTAAAAGGATATTTGGAGTTATTTACATATATTATTTTTATTGCAACTATTTTAGGTTATTTTTCCAAATATAATTTTATTTTTGATATTTGTTCTCAATTCAGAATGCAATATTTATTGTTTGCCGTTGTTGTTTTAATATATTGCATAGTTAAAAAGAAAAAAGACATAATAAGTTTATTAATAATTTTAACGATAATTTTCAATTTATTTCCAATTATAGGAAGCATAAAAAATAACGACATAACGAAGAAAAAGGGATTTACTGTAGAAGTTATTAATCTTCTTACCAAGAATGATAAGTATAATGCAGTGAGAGAAGAGTTATCAGATAATAATCCGGATATTATTGTTTTGTCAGAAATAGATGATAAATGGAGCGAAGAACTGCAATCAATAAAAGAACAATATTCTTATATATATGAAATAAGCAGAGAAGATAATTTTGGAATGGCATTATACTCAAAAATACATATAACAAAAATTCAGAAATTAAGTATAGGAACAGTTGACACTCCGGCGATTTCTGCATTTTGTGATTATCAAGGAAAAGTTTTTGAGATAATATGCGTTCATACAACGCCTCCAATTAATCAGCAATATTTTAATAATACAAAAAGAATCTTCAAAGACCTTGCAGATTATGTTAAAAGAAACGGACACAATGTAGTTATAGTTGGAGATTTCAATACAACAATGTTTTCATATAATTATAAAAATTTTTTGAAAAGCTCGAAGATGAAGGATTTGAGTAACATATTTAATCCGACGTGGCCGACATTTTGGTTTTTTCCGTTCAGAATTACTTTAGACCACATATTTATAACAAAAGCATTTTCGGTAAAAGATTATTCTCTTAGCAAGAAAATAGGAAGTGACCATTTCCCAATATGGGCAGAAATATCGTTTAAAGAATAGTCAAAAACAGGAATTTAATGTATAATTCAACTATGAAAAATTTTTGCGAAAAAGATGATGTTTCACTGGAAAAAGTCGGAATTGTATTCAATTCAAACTCAAATTGTTATGAAAAAGCAATAGATGAAATACAAAATGAACTTGACCGTCATAAAATAAATTATGTAATAACAAATATTGATGCCCTTGATAGCAGTGTAACACTTGCAATAGTAGCAGGAGGAGATGGAACGCTTCTTCGGGCAGCAAGATTTTATGCAAAGTATTCAGTTCCAGTATTCGGAATAAATTTGGGAAGATTAGGCTTTTTAGCACAATCATCACCAGATGATATAAAAATGTCTATTGAAAAAATTATAAACGGAGAAACAAAATGTGAGGAAAGGTTGATGCTTTCAGCAATGCCCGGAAGACTTTCCGCACTTAATGATATTGTAATAAAGAGTGAAAATTTTTCCAGAACAGCAAGACTTTTTGTATCAATAGACGGCAATAACATATGCAGTTATATGGCGGACGGATTAATTGTTTCAACACCGACAGGTTCTACGGCATACAATATATCAGCAGGCGGTCCAATTTTGGTACCTAGATTAAATGCGGTTATTATTGTCCCGATTTGCCCACATTCATTGAATGCAAGACCTTTGGTAATTCCGTCAAATGAAAAGATTGAAATAACATCAGTTGATAATACAAAGAAGTTGAAGATGTCGGCTGACGGACAAATAACATATACTGTTCCTGAGGATAGTAAAATAACAATAAAAAGACACAAAAACAAAGCACGATTGTTACTTTTAAATGACCAAAGTTTTTATTCCGTATTAAAACAGAAATTGAATTGGGGAGTAACAAACAATCGTTGTTAATTATCTGGTATATACCCGAGCAAGCCTTACTCTCAAACGACAAATGAGTTCATAATTTATAGTATTTAAAATATCAGCCCATTCATTAATAGAAATAAATTCATTACCGTCATGCCCGAGTAAAGTAATAATATCCCCTTCATCAGCTTCAATCCCGGTAATATCAAACATCATCTGATCCATTGTAATATTGCCGATTTGAGGGACTTTTTTTCCGTGTAAAATACCATAAATTTTTCCTGACAATCCTCTTGAAATACCATCAGCATATCCAAGCGGAACAGTCGCAATTTTTGTTTCTTTTGTTGTTATATATTTATGAGAATAACTAACACCGGAATTTGCGTGAGCGGTATGAATATTAACAATCCTACCTTTTAGTGACATTGCTGGAATAAGTTTTGGCGGATTATCAAAATTAGGAATTAAATCAGGTTGTAGACCGTAAATCCCGATACCTGCACGAGCCATATTGTAATTAATTTCAGGGAAGGTAATCAAAGCAGCAGTATTCGCACAGTGCAACAATAAGCCTGAAGTATCAATATTCTCAAGAACATAATTCCATATTTTTAATTGTTCTTTTGTTTTTTCTAAATTTTCAGCACAAGCAAAGTGAGTAAAAATACCTTTAAGTTCAATAAAATCACAATTTTGAACTTTTTTAATCAGCTCGACAGCATCATCTTTTGAAACCCCAATTCTGTTCATGCCCGTATCAAGTTTAATATGAACTTTTGGTTTAATACCTGTTTTTTCATAAGAAATTTTACAAGCATCAATATGTTCTTGAAGAAAGAGAGAAAGAGATATATCATTTTCGGCAGCCCAATCGAAAGCCCAAACAGGAGCGGCACCAAGCACCAAAATCGGTGCGGTAATTTTGTTTTCCCGAAGCTGCATTGCCTCGTCAATAGAGGCAACACCAAGCATATAGACACCTGAAGCGAGTAGAGTCGGAGTAATCATAACACTACCATGCCCATAGGCATCGGCTTTAACAACAGCAAGGATTTTTGCATCTTTGTGGGCATATTGTTTCAGTTGCAAAATATTGTGTTCGATTGCATCCAAATTAATTTCTACCCACGCATCTCTTTTTGTATTTAAATAAGATTGTCTGTTAAGTTTCATACAAAAAATAATATACCTTGTTTAAAAAAAAAGCAAAAATGTTATTAAATGTGTTAAAATAGAAAAAAAACGGTGTAAAAAATGCAAACGAATGAAGAAATTATTAAAGAAATGCAAGAAATAACCAAACAAATGGTTATTGATGATATAGAAGAAAATCCTGACAGTCAGAATGACGGATTTGATTGTGATTGTTGCGGACAGTACAAAATGCTTGCAGGTTCGGTAGGATACGGACAATATCGTTTATGTAACGATTGTGTATTATTAGCGGAAATTGCTTTCAAATTGGGAAAAATAAAAGATATAAAAGAACTTATAGATGCAAATGAAGACAATCGTCTTGAAGGCATGTGTGAATTTTTAAAACAAGAAGAATTGAAGGAAAAGAATTAGTTGGCGGAGAAGGAAACGTATCTTGAATATAATTTGAAAGAAGGCAGGCTTATCCGTTGGCCGGATAATTGTTTTCCTTTGACATTTTATATTGCTCCGTTTCGTTGGTATAGAGGACAGCATGAAGCAGGAACATATATTGGACTAGTTCAAAGAGCATTGAGAACATGGGAACAAGTATCAAATAACAGATGTCGTTTTCAATTGGTATCGAATTTGAATGATTCACAAGTTAACTTAGAATGGAAAAGGGTTGATAGAAAATCGCTCGGGTATTGTTTGTTTAATTTTGACGAACAATCGAGATTATACTCGGCAGAAGTTCAAATAGGATTATCGGACGGAATTTTACATTCTCAATATATGGACGAAAATGAAGTATATCACACAATTTTACACGAAATAGGACATGCTCTCGGATTAGGTCACTCGCCATATACATCAGATATTATGTACACCCCTCACCAATATGGAAACATCGGACTTTCGCAACGAGATGTTAATTCAATTCGTTGGCTATACAATTTACCGCTTGGAACATCAGTCAATGAAATTAACTCAAAATATCAACTTAACGAAAAAGATATAGATATTGCTATATGGAAAATAATTCACGGTGGAGCAACATCTGAATTTGAGCGAGTAAAAAATTCTTTGCCATCATTGCAGCAAAAAAATCTCATGGAAGAACAGTCAAAGTTAGGTGAAATCAAGAAATATCAAGTGTTGGCACTACAAAACATTCAAATTTCACAAAATACACATAATATGCTAAAGCAACAACGTATTCAACAGAATATTGAAGCCTTGAAGAACAAAAAGAATAATAGTTAAAAAGAAGAAGTACTTCTTTCTCTTTGTTTTAACATTTCCTCAAATTCAGACATTGCTTCAACGCCGACGATTTGTTCAAGAGCGGCTCTTTTAGAGAGGAAATCCAATTCTATAGACTGTTTTCGTTCAAGAGCAGTTCTATAGTAGGCATCAGCAATCATTTCCAATTCACGACTTTTATTTTTAACAGATTCCAAATATTGATAGCGATTAATGACATTAGTTTTTGCTTTTTCAGTGGCAATATGCGCAGTCATATAATCAATATAATAATTAATCAATCTTTTTTGTAAATCATCAACTCGTTTCAAAAGCATAATCATATCTGCATCAGTAACTTTAGTATATTTATAATTCAATTCTTTATCGTCGGTGGAAAGAGAATTGATTAAAGCCCCACTCATGATAGCGGACGTAGCGGCAACAGGATTAAGAAATCCGGCACCGGCCATCGAAGAAAAACCGGCTAAAGGTCTTATAACTTTTTTGATTATGGTTTCATCCGGTTTATCGGCATCAGGATTAGATAATTTGTAAATAGTAAATTTAACAGTTTCGGATTTTGAAGCCGCACCTGCCCAAAGAACAGAAATATCAGCGACCATAACATCTCTATCAATATCAATGGATTTGCATAATTCTTTAGAAAGTTCTTTTAGTGTTGAATCAGCGT
This sequence comes from uncultured Muribaculaceae bacterium, assembly GCA_964550875.1. GTDB lineage: Bacteria > Cyanobacteriota > Vampirovibrionia > Gastranaerophilales > Gastranaerophilaceae > RUG841. Next base: position 22,514 of record CAZKAS010000023.1, read on the forward strand.
AAGATTTGTTTTTTACAGCATTACGAACATATTTTGCTCTTTGAGATTCATATGTATCAATTTCTTTAATTTTGTATTCCAATTCAGGAATTGTACCCGTACCCAGCCTGTAAGAAGGACTTTTAGGAGTCGTAACATCGTTCAAAGTTTCTGCCGCATAAACCGATGTCGGGAAAATACATATTAAAAATAATATTTTTAGTAAATTATTTAACATTTTTCATCGACTCCGGATTGATAATAGTATTTTTAAATGCGAATTGTGTCAAATGGAGTTTTGCAACAGTTTTGGCACCGGCAAGTCTTTCAAGTTCAAGATAATATTTTTTCGCTTCCTGTTCTTCATAATATTCATTTAAGAGCATATCCTCATACAAGGCGGAAGAAATGATTAATTCAAGACTGTCACGACTTTTAAGAGCTTGCGAATAATTTTTATTGTAAAGAACTATTCTGGAACGAGTGTCTTTTAATTTATTTAAAGCACCTTTGTAACCGTAGTAAGCAGAGATTATAGTATCTTGCAAACCTTCTATAGTACCTGCGAGTTCAATTAATTCCGTATCAGAAATCATCTCTCTTTGAGGCATAGAATTTTTATTTAAGAAATTATTGATTAACTTTCCTGTTGCAAAAGTGGCAGACTGAACGCTTGCATCTGTTCCAGCAAGCGCAGGTAAAAACGAAGCACCATAAACAACCGCAGAGAGTGTTTTTGCAGCAATTGAAGAATGAAGCCTCCTTTGACCTTCAGGAGTGTTTAATTTTTGCATAGTAAACTTTATTAATTTATTTCCGTCAACGGTTGCTTGCCAAAGCATTTCAATATCTTCGATTTCACTTTCTTGTTGCATAGAAACGAGTTCTTGAAATTGTTCTTTTTTATTAATTAAAATTTGTTTAGTTTGCGACTTTTCAACGGGACGCAAAATCAAAGACGGCTTCTGAATTACAGGGAGCACAATTTCTTCTTCAGCGAAAGCAATCCCTGAGAAGAGTATAAAGAATAAAAAACTTCCAAATAATTTCTTCATTAATATAATTTTATATCACAATAGTTTAAGTTGACAAATTTTTCAAAAAATGAGGAAAAAAAACTTAATATCTTTAAAATTAAGTTTATTAAATGTATAATCAGAAAATCAAGGAGAAAAGCATGAATACAATTAATACCGTAAAATTAAGAGATTTTGAAATAGGTGGAGAAAAACTAACAATATTGGCAGGACCTTGCGCAATGGAGAGCAAGGATATATTATTTTCCGCCGCAGAAGCATTAAAAGAAATAACAGATGAAATTGGAGTAAATTTTGTTTTTAAATGTTCATACGATAAAGCAAACAGAACGTCATTAACATCATATAGAGGACTTGGAATTGAAAAAGGCTTAGAACTTTTATCGGCAGCGAAAAAAGCATTTGATGTACCTATAGTAACAGATATTCACTCTGTAGAGCAAGCACCGTTAGCAGCGGAAGTTGCCGACATAATTCAAATACCTGCATTTTTATGCAGACAAACAGATTTATTGGTAGCAGCGGCAAAAACCGGAAAGATTGTAAATATCAAAAAAGGTCAATTTTTATCACCATATCAGATGAAATCGATTGCAAAAAAAGTTTCAGATAGCGGAAACTCAAACATAGTAATAACAGATAGAGGAGTATCATTCGGATATAATAATCTTGTGTCCGATATGAGAACAGTACCGATAGTCCACGAACTCGGATATCCTATTGTGTTTGACGCAACACATAGCGTACAACTTCCGGGAGGTGGCGGAACATATACATCAGGGGAAAGAAAATTCGTTTCAACACTCGCAAAATCAGCAACAGCAGCAGGTGCGGACGGATTATTCTTTGAAGTACACCCAAACCCTGACGAGGCTCTCTGTGACGGTCCAAACCAAATAAATTTTGAAATGGCAAAAAATTTAATAAAAACATGCAATGACATTTATAATCTATTGAGAAATAACAAATAAATAAAAATATTTTATTTATAATTTTTGAAGCACCTATGGGTGCTTTTTTATTTTTTGATATTAATTTTATTAGTATAAATGAAGTAATTCTTTAAGTTTTTAATTATTTTCGTTAAATTGTTTTTATATACGGAAAAGGAGAGAAAGAAACATGAAAAGCATGATTGTTCATGGATTTAAACATGTT
>CAZKAS010000024.1:0-23817 GCA_964550875.1 uncultured Muribaculaceae bacterium
TTTTATTATGCAAAAATACTAACATAAATTTTAACATTTATTCAAACCGTGGACATTTTCAATCACAACAAAGACAAAAGACAGGTTTTCACCTGCCTTTTGTTAAACAACATAAATTAGTTCTGACAAATTGAATTTTCGCCGGATAAAAATGTTTGAATAAACTTTTCGACGACTAACGGTTTGCCATACAAAAATCCTTGCGCTATTTTACAGCCTGCATTTTTAAGAAACATCGCTTGTTCGGGTGTTTCTATTCCTTCTGCAACCGTTACCATATTGAGTTCGTTAGCCATTTCAAGAATTTTATTAACTACGATTTTACCTTTATTTTCACAAATAGAGTCACAAATAAAACCTCTATCCAACTTTAAAACATCAACCGGTAAATGGCGCAACATATTTAAAGAAGAATAACCTGTTCCAAAATCGTCCATAGCAATAATAAATCCCAGAGATTTAAGTTTTTGCATAATGAACGAAAAATGTTTTTCGTTGTCTAAACAAGCAGATTCTGTAACTTCCAATTCCAGATATTTTGTTTCAATATCATAATCTTTAGTCAATTTTACTAACTCATCAATAAATACGTCATTATTGAGGTGTAATCTGGAAACATTTACAGAAACAGGAAACAAAGGTTCTCCGCTTTTTTTACGGTTTGACAAGAATTCACAAGCCTGACGCCAAATTTCCTTATCTAATTTTATAACAAAGCCATTACTTTCAAACAAGGGAATAAAATCAATTGGCGGAAGAATGCCTTTTTCGGGGTGAATCCAACGGACAAGTGCTTCTGCACCTGCTATTTCCATTGTCTGCATATCAAATTTTGGTTGCAAATACATTTTAAATTGATTGTTATCCAAAGCATTTTGCATCTCATCTTCGAGCTCTTTATCGTGCAGTAACTTAGAACGAATTTCATCATCATAGAATTGATAATTTTTTGTCAAATCCTCTTGACGAGCACGTTTTGCAAGCGATGCTCTATCACACATTTGCGCAATCTGAACAGATTTGTCATTGATAGGATATATTCCAAAAGCTACCGACAATTTGGCAACAACCCTTGTTTCAGTATTAGAAGTCAATTTTTTCATAACTTCTTCATTATATTTTTCAATCTCTTCCGTAACTTTTTGTACAAAATATTTTATGATGAATTCTTCTTTTTCATATTTATACAAAACAACAAAAGTTGCAGCAAAATCTCTTGCGCAAATACTTCCTTTTGAAAGATTTCTTTTTAAAATCTGATGAACATCTTTCAAAATTTTATTTGCACGTTTGTAACCGTAAAGTTCATTTATAACTTTAAATTTAGTAACATCAAAAGAAATCATTGCATAATTATCGTTAGGATTTTCTTGTAATTTTTCAGTTGCATCAAGTACGAACTTTGATTTATTGCAACCTGATGTTACATCATCGGTAAATGCTACCTTATAAATTGTTTCTTCATTTTCTTTATACAATTTATGAGTATATTTCATCAAAGAAATTAATACCGTAGCAAAAACCAGCACTATCAAAGCAATCATCATCAAAAGTTGATTTACGTGATACATAAGAACGGAGTATGGTACATCTGTCAAAACAAATTTGTCGGAATTTCCTATTCTGGAATAGGCGGCAATAAATTTTTTGCCGTAAACATCTCTAAACCAAAAAGAACCTGTATCTTTAATTTTCAAATCGTTTTGAACAGCTTCCTTTGTCGTAGCGATATAATCCAAAGGCAATTCAAAGAAGTTTTTGCAGACATGAACTTCATTCGGTGATTTATAAATGTAGTCACCATCTTGAGCTACAATGTGAGTAAAAGCCTTACCATTATAGTTATTCAGCCTAACAATATTTTTAAAGACATCTGAATCTATTTGAGAACCCATAACACCTTTAACAACTTTTGACGGAGTATAAACAGGTACATAATATCTGTTAACAAATCCTGAACGAGATTCAGGAGCTTCAACCGTTTCTGCAAAACAAGGCTTACCATTCAACGCAACGTCAAAACAATCTTCATCAGCCCAATCAACTATCGGAAATTTTCCTGCTTTTTCCTCTACTGCAACTCCTTTTCCGTCAGGATAAGAAAATCCCAATCGGTGATAACGTTCATTTTTAACATTTTTATTTAAATAATTAACAACTTCATTTTCAGAATAAGTTGACGTATAAGCCGACAAATTTGCCGCTAAAAGCTTTAAATCATCAAAATCGTTTTTAATACGCCCCTTTAAATTTGATGCCGTTTGCATAACATTTTGCGTTAAATATTTTTCTGCCGCCGCACGTTCAAAATTCAAAATAAATTCCGTAACACCAACAGCTACAACAGCTAACACGATTGAAAATATTATCACAAATTTATACATCTTTTTAATTTGAATATCTTTATCCGAATGAAATTTAAAATTAGTCATAACTTCTCCACTTCTTGAATATTATTGTATGATTTTAAAAAAACATTTGCAATAAAAAATATACACAATTATTTTATGTCTGAATTTTTGTTACATAATTAAATAATTTACAATATTTTGAACCTGACAATTTTCGTGATAAAATAACCATAATATTAAGGAATAAAAATGACAAAATTTGCAGTAAAGTTATTAAAAAATAAATATTATCCTCTTCAAATACCTGATTCTGTTGAAGTTCAACATGGGAAATATGTTCTTGTCAGAACAGAAAAGGGAGAAGAAGCAGCAAAAGTTTTTGCGGTATCTCCTCAGATAGTCGCCATTTGGGAAAAGTATAAACCAGAAACGTTGCCTGTTATAAAAGTTTTAAACGAAGAAGAAGAAAAATATCTTGACACTCTGCGTGACGAAGAAAACGAAGCATACAAAATTTGTCAGGATTTAATCCAAAAACAAAATCTTGTAATGAATCTTGTAGATTGTAAATACACCTTCGATAAACGGAAAATTTCTTTTTATTACACCGCTCCCGACAGAGTCGATTTTAGAAATTTATTAAAGGAATTAAATCAAATTTTCAAGCGGGTAAGAATTGATCTACGACATATCGGAGTTCGTGATGAAACGGCATTATGTCAAGGTTGTGGGCTTTGCGGACAACCTTATTGTTGTTGCCAATTCAAAAGACAATTTGAATCAATAAATATTAAACTTGCAAGAGATCAAGGCATGCCAATAACTTTAGGCAAAATTTCAGGAACTTGCGGAAGATTGTTATGCTGTTTAAATTATGAATATTCTAATTACGTTGAAGCAGCAAAACAAATGACACCTGTAGGTTCTAGTGTAATTACTCCTGACGGACTTGGTGCAGTAGAAACGGTTAATCTTTTAAGCGGAAAAATTAACGTTAAACTTCAAGACGGCAAAACAAAAGAATTTATGCGAAATGAAGTAGAAATGGTTGATGCGGACTTGAACATTAAAATTGACAAACGAAAAAATCAAATTCTGACAAATGAAGATGATGAACCGGTTTCAAACGCAGATATCAAACAACTGGAAGATAACAGAAACAGTTCTACGGGAAATATTTAAGCGAAAAGGTATCTTTTAAAAGATACCTTTTTTAATTTAATTGTTCCATACATACGGTAAAAACAGTCAATCCGTCACTTGATTTAACGTCAATAGTACCGCCATGAGCTGCTACAATTTTATTTGCACAGTATAGACCTAAACCCGTACCCAACTGCTGAAATTTATTGATACCGGAATAATATTTCTCGAAAATCCGTTTTGTTTCCTCTTCACTGATGGTATCACCATAATTTGAAACAGTAATATAGACCTTATTTTCCGAAGAATACAATCTTAAAGTTACATCAGTATCTTTATACCCATATTTTGAAGCATTTAATAGAAGATTATGCAATACTCGCTTAAAATTGATTAAATCAACCTCTGCAAAAATTTTATCTTCTTCAACATTACAAACAGGTCTTTGATTTTTTGTACTGAAAATTGGAGATAATTCATTGAAAATATCTTTTACAAAAGAAGTTAAATCTGTTTTTTCTTTATTTAAAACAACATCGTTTGACTGAAATTTGTACGTTTGTTGCAACATTTCCGAAAGTTCTATCAAATCCATATCCGATTTTTTCATCATCTCAAGCACCACTTTTTGTGCCGAAGAAAGTTCCCCAAACATTCCTGCAATAAGCATGTTAATTGCATTAAGTTCTGCAATTACAGGGGTTTTGAGATCATGTGTCAACGCTGCAACAAAATCATCTTTAAAAATCTGTGACTCCTTTTCCTGAGCAATCATAACTTCAAGAGATTTATTTTTTTCAGTCAACATATGTTTATATTCTTGCAACATCATTTCTCTATCATTGAGAGCTTCAAGAAGCTTTTCTGACGCCTGCTTAATTTTTTCATTATGAAACGTTTCAAGATTAACATTCATCTGTCCATAACGTAATTGACGCAGCAATTTTAAAATCTGGGTTTCAATACGCTTAGCAGTCATTGACAATTTTTTTGACTTATAATAAAAAATCGCATTAGAAACACACAAAATAACAATTAAAAAGCATAATAAAATTAATACAATCATCATATGTTTAAAATAACACAAAAAAGCGACGACATAAAGCCGTCGCTTTTTATATCGAAAAAGATTAACCCTTCATTTGATTTGCAACTTCTTCTGCAAAGTTGTCGTTTCTCTTTTCCAAACCTTCGCCCAACACCCAACGAGTGAATGTCTTAATAGCGAAGTGTTCTTTGATGTAGTCTGCAACAGTTACATCAGGATTTTTGATGAACGGTTGTTCAACAAGACATTTTTGAGCCATAAGCTTGTTAACTCTGCCTTCAACAATCTTTGCTCTGATGTTTTCAGGTTTCTTTGCAAGATCTTCCTTACCCATTTCAATACGAGTTTCTTCATCAATAACAGATTGAGGAATTTCATTTCTTGAAACAAATTCAGGAGCTGCACTTGCAATATGCAAACAAACATCTTTTTGAACTGCTTCATCGGCTTTGTCAGTATTCATAAGAACACCGATTTTTCCGTTATGAATATATGTTGCAGGACAACCTTCAATACGGATAAATCTTCTGACTGTGATTTTTTCACCAATTTTTGCAATTTTTTCTTTAATTTTATCTTCAACTTTCATGTTGCAGCAAGGGCATGTTGAAGCAAGCAATGCATCAACGTCAGCCGGATTTGTCGTCGCAACTTGTTTTGCAAGATTTTCTGTGAGTTCTTTAAATTCAGGGTTTTTCGCAACAAAATCAGTTTCACAATTAACTTCAATCATTGCTCCTACACCGTTTTCAATGTATGACGCAACAAGACCTTCAGCAGCGATTCTTGACATTTTCTTGTCAGCAGAAGCGATACCTTTTTGTCTTAAAAGTTCCATTGCCTTTTCCATATCACCATCGGTTTCTGTCAAAGCTTTCTTTGCGTCCATAATTCCTGCTCCGGTTTTTTCACGGAGTTCTTTTACTTGTGCTGCTGTAATTGCCATTTGTGTTGTTCCTTTCGAGCCTTATTCTACTGTAGCAGGTTCTTCTGCCTTTTCTTCAACACCTGCATCTTTTGCTGTTACGGCTTCAACTTTTTCATTAGCCGTAGCCTTGTTTTCACGAAGTTTTTTTCCTTCTTCAACTGCATCTGCAAGTCTTGAAACGATAAGTTTGATTGAACGGATAGCGTCATCGTTACCCGGAATTACACAATCAATACCGTCGGGATCAGCATTTGTATCAGCAAGACAAATAACCGGAATATTCAATTTGTTTGCTTCTTTTATTGCAATAAGCTCTTTCTTTTGGTCAATAACAACCAATACATCAGGCATGCCTCTCATTTCTTTGATACCACCTAATGATTTGCTCAATTTGTCGAGTTCCTTGCTCTTTTGAGCAACTTCTTTTTTCGGCAATTTTTGAACATTTTCTGATGACATAAACTCTTCTGTTTCAATAAGTTTTTTAATTCTTGTTCTTATTGTTTCATAGTTTGTCATCATTCCACCAAGCCATCTGCGGTTAACATAATATGCACCTACTCTTGTTGCTTCTTCTGCAACAACATCTGCGGCTTGTTTCTTTGTTCCAACAAATACAACATTCTTTCCTTTTGCTGCATAATCTCTAACCATAGCATATGCTGCATCTAATTGTTCTGTTGTTTTTCTGAGATCTAAGATGTATATTCCGTTTCTTGCTCCGTAAATATACGGCTTCATTTTCGGGTTCCATCTTTGTGTTTGGTGTCCAAAATGGACGCCTGCGTCTAATAATTCGATCATTGATGCTACCGGCATCGTAGTTCTCCTTTTTTTATCTGTTACACTCCGATTTCAAACTTTCCCATCTTGTAAAGACTAAGCAACAGCCTATCGTACTCATTTGATTTCGTAATAACATCATAATATAAACATTTTTTTTGTGTAGCATATTTTTTATTTTCTTATCAATTTTTCTTATAATGTTGCCATTTTTAAAAAAAATGAGTAAACTCTTCTTATGGGATTGAGAAAATTTTTATTAAATTCTATATTTATTATTCTGTTAACAACTTCTACTGCTTTTGCTAAAAACGCAAACTATACAGAAAACTACTTAATTGGAATGACAATATCAAAAGTTAAAAATGACTTCTATACTGTTAGTTTGCAATTTAAAGATGATATTCAAAAACAATACGAAGCAAAGGATATGGGGAATAATACTTATACAATTTTACTTCCTCAAATTAAATCGGTTATGGAAAAAGAAAATATCTCTTTTAGTGACGAAAATCCTGACATTGATATTACAGTTTCTGAAAATACTAACTTTACGAACAAAAAGAAATTTCAAACCAAAATCAAATTCAAAACACAAAATCCTTCTCTTATTCAAGTATTATCTTACGGTCAAAGTAATGTTCCTGTTACAAACAAGGGAAACATTCATTCTCAAAATACAAATGACAACAAAACTACTAACCTGTTTGAAAAAATTTCTGATGGTTTAAAATATCTGTCATTTGGAATAATACTGCTACTCATAACTTTTTTGTTTTTACAAAAAAAATCAAATAATGAACAAACTGAAAAAGCCTATGAACTTGTAAAAAAACAAAAAAAGCAAATCCCAATAACAGAAAGAAATTCTGCTATTTTTGACTCAATTCAAAATGACCGAGCACCAAAGGAAACATTAAAAGACTTTCAAATCAGAAAAGATAAAGAAGAACAAAACAAGATAGAAAAAAATATTGACGAAACAGACAAAATTATTGACGAATTGGTTAAAATTGTTATCCCTAAAAACGACTTAGTATTGATGCCCGGAGTACCGGAACTTCCCGGATTAGAAACAAAAGAAAAAAAGAATAAAGCAACCAAAACAATTTTAGATAACGTAAAAATTGACCTCTTTGACGCAGAAGATTTTATCGAAAATAAAAAAGAAATAATCGAAAATACGGAACAAATGAGACTTGCTGATAGAATTAAAGCAAAAGAAAACGCTCAAGAATCTGAAAACTCAGTAATGAATACAAGAAATGAAATACTGGAAAATGTTTCACCTCTTGGAAATATTGCAGAAACAGCAGAAGAGCTCCAACAAATAGAACAACCCCCTCTTCCTGATGAATATGAAAAATTATTGCTGGCATTTAAAAAAGTTTTAAAAATCGCTCATAAAATTAAAGATACTGATGACGAAGAACCTGAAGTAACCGACGCTTTTGCCGTTGATGAAAATACAGGTTTCAGCCTCGTTAAAATGGGCAAGAAAATTTCTTTGGTCGGCAATATCGGAGAAAAACTTTTCGTAATAAAAACATTTACTCCTGAAGAACTTAATAACGACAGCCTATTTATGGAATTTTGCACTCAGACACCGACATATTGCGCATATTCAGTCATTTTAAACAATTTTAAAGCCCTCGTAAAAGTAACTCCTACCGACATTTCTCTTATCGGAGATTATGGAGAATGAAAAGGTTTTTAGCATTTTTAATCATTTTGTTTTCATTTTTTCTTTGCGGTTGTAATCAAAAAAATAATGACAAAATTACCCTGAAATTTTCCTCTTGGGGCTCCAGAACAGAATATCAAATTCTAAAACAAGTTATCCAAAATTACGAAAATCAAAACCCAAACATAAAAATTGAATTCATTCACATACCTGAAAATTACTTCAGGAAACTTCACTTGCTTTATGCCTCAAAAACAGAACCAGACGTGGTTTTTATTAATAATACTTACGCTCCGCTCTATATTAAAGCCAATTTACTCGAAGATTTGTCCGGAAAAATTGATGAAAATAAATTCTTTGAAAGCGCTATAAATTGTTTTAAATATGATAAAAAATTATACGCAATTCCTCGTGATGTATCAAATTTAGTGCTTTACGTGAATAAAAATTTAGTTAAAAATCCCAAAAATATTAAAACAATCGAAGATTTGAAAATGACTGCAAAATCAGTTACAACAAATAGTGTTTTCGGGCTTAATTACGAAGAAAATCCTCTGTTTTGGTTATATTATCTTGAATATTTCGGAGGCGGAATTTTGACAGATGACGGCAAAAACACATCAATCGGAACAAATGCAAGTATAAAAGGAATTGAATTTTATGCGGATTTAATTAATAAAGATAAATCTGTTCCGCAAAAATGGCAAATGTCCTCTATGACGTCAGCTCAAATGTTTATTAATGGAAAAATTGCTCTTTATTTGAGCGGGCGTTGGCTTGTACCAAAATTTAGAGAATCCGTAAAATTTGACTGGGATATTATTCCTTTTCCTTCTTCAAAAATATCAAAAACATTAACCGATGCTTCGGGTTGGGGACTTTCAAAATCGTCCAAACATAAAAATGAAGCAATAAAATTTATACAATATTTATCCTCAGATGAAGTTTCTAAACAATTTGCCGCTACAGGATTAATAACGCCGGCAAATAAAACTGTCGCATTTAGCGAAATATTTTTAAACTCTGATGAAAAACCACATAACTCAAAGGTCTTTCTGGATATTCTCGAAAATTCAAAACCTACCCCTGTTAACTCTAATTACGCAAAAATTATTGATGAAGTTACAAAAAATATTACACCCGTCCTAAATGACAAAGAACAGACAAAAAATGTTTTTACAGTAGAATTTACAGACAAAATACAAAAACTCTGTTTAAAAAGCAAATAAAGACCTCTCCTTCAACATTATTATCAGATTAAACATGAAAACATGTGCCATTCCTTTATTTTCATGTGTTAACAACACAAAAAGACCCTTCAAAAAAGGGTCTTTTTCCATCAGTTATAAATAAAATTAATCGTTTAAAACTTGTTGCATTTCAACGTCCGGTTTACCCAAAACACGAACCAATTCTAATACTGATGCTTTCATCTGGCAACGATGTGATGTTCCGTTAAAAAAGTCTGTGTAAAAACAACCTTCACATACACAACCACGCTTATAGCACTCCAACGCAGTGTTCGTCCAACGTCTTACCGCTATCGCTCTGCCCATGTCTCTACTTCTGAGCACTGTACTACCCCTTTACAATTTTTAATATTTCCCCAAGATTTGTCCGATGACAGGCTTTTAAACTGCTTGCCCTGACACAATCTATTATATATTTTACATGGGGGTTTTCAAGAGCAAATCATGAAATATTAAGAAAATGATACAATCTCGAAATCAGCACCATTAGCGGACAAGGGGAAAACGATATCCGTTTTCCCCTTGTTTTTATTGCTTTCATGCCAAAGTATAGCGTCATGACTTACATGCCATAAGCATTTCAGGCATGTTATTTTATGATGAAACGGCTCCTTTTGATGCACTCTTGACAGAATGTGCATATTTTGCCAAAACACCTTTTCTTTCTTTCGGTTCAGGCATGACAAATTTTGCTCGTCTTTCTGCCAAAATATCATCTGAAACATTCAATTGAATATTTCTTGAAGGCAAATCGATTGTGATTGTATCCCCATTTTCTACAAGTCCGATAATTCCGCCATCTGCCGCTTCAGGACAAATATGACCGACACAGATGCCTCTTGTTCCGCCAGAAAATCTTCCGTCTGTAATCAATGCTACATCTTTACCCAATCCTTTTCCTACGATTAAAGATGTTGGTGCAAGCATTTCTTTCATACCCGGACCGCCTTTTGGACCTTCATATGTAATTACTACAACATCACCTGCTACCACTTCATCTGTTTCAATAGCGTGCATTGCTGCTTCTTCTGAGGTATAGACTTTTGCTTTTCCGGTAAATACAGAAACTGACGGATCTACACCTGAAACTTTAATAACGGCGCCGTCAGGTGCTAAATTACCACGAAGAACAGCCAAACCGGGATTTGAAGTAATCGGATTATCCAATGTTCTGATTACATCGTTATCAACCCAAACTTTTTCAGCGATTTCTGAAATTTTCATTCCGCTGACGCCTTTTGTATCTGAAAAATCAGCTAACTTTCCAAATATCGTTTTCATTACACCGGGAATACCGCCGGCATTATCTAAATCTGTCATTGTTAAATCTGATGAAGGATCGAGTTTGATAATTTGTGGCACTTTGTGACTTAATTCTTCAAAGTCTTGCAATGTAATGTCAACTCCTGCCGTATATGCAATTGCAAGCAAGTGAAGAATTGAATTTGTCGAACCGCCCAATGCCAAATCAGTAATAATTGCATTTCTAAGAGAATTTCTCGTTATGATTTGTGAAGGTTTCAAATCTTCTTTAACCATATCTACAATTCTCATACCGCTTTCAAAAGCAATTCTGCGTTTCTTGGCAGATACTGCTCCTGCCGTTGCACAGAACGGAAGGCTCATTCCCATCATTTCTGTTAAACAAGCCATTGTATTTGCTGTATAAAGACCTTGACATGATCCTGCTCCGGGACATGCATTTTCTTCAGATTCATATAATTCTGACTCTGTCATTTCTCCTATGCGATATTTTCCGATTGCTTCAAAAGTACCATTGATAAACATCAATTTTTTATGTTTACAATGTCCGTCCATCATAGGTCCTGCCGTTACTACAATACAAGGAATATCCAATCTCAATGCTGCCATAAGCATTCCGGGTGTGATTTTATCGCAATTTGTGAGCAAAACTAAACCATCAAGTTGATGAGCAGATGCAACCGTTTCAACACAATCAGCAATCAAATCCCTTGAAGGAAGTGAATATTTCATACCTGAATGTCCCATTGCAATTCCGTCACAAACTGCAGGAACACCAAAAATAAATGATTGACCTCCGCCCGAATGAATTCCCTTTTCTATATATCTTTCTAAATCTCGCATGCTTACATGTCCCGGAACTAATTCAGAAAATGCACTTGCTATACCAATAAACGGTTTCTTCATTCCTTCTTTGCTCACTCCTGTAGCATAAAGCAATGCTCTATGAGGTGCTTTATTAATACCTTCTTTTACATTATCACTTCTCATTTTTAATCCTTTCGATTACTTATGATTTTTTCTCTATTTTCGCATAAAATTAATATTTATAATACATCTTCAATAAAATTCTTCATAAAAAAAGCGATGAATTATTTCATCGCTCTGTTTATTTTTGAATTGTTATTTTACATAAAATTCCGCACTTACATTTGCTCGAACTTTAATCTTTCCCGGTGTTATTGTTGTTTCAGGCATAGCTTCTGCTGTATCCGCCGAACCAAATGCCATTGATTTCGCCGAAAAATTTCTATAATTCATTGAATTTGATTGTTCTATATAGCAACCTGTTTTTATATATTTTACACCTTTTACTACCTGATTTGTTGTTTTTGCGGTAAGTTTTGCTATATCTTGGGCTTCTCCCGTTGCCTGTGTTATCAAATCTCTACAAATTGTTCCGTCATTTTGGTATGCAAATGAAAGAGATCCAACCCTGTCTGCTCCTGCAAGAATTGCGGCATCTATCATTTTCCCCAATTTTTCCGTAGATTTCGTCTTTACCGTAACTGAATTTACAACTGTATATCCTGTTAATTGTTTCTTATTATTTTTGTACACATAATTAGGTGTTGCAGAATATGACCCCGTTCTGATTTCCGTATTATCATCTTTGTATGCTAAAAGTGCAGTTTGGATTGCGGTCATCGCTGTCTTATTCTCTTGTGATGCCGTTTCTATTGATTTTGCGGTATTCTCTTTGGTAAATGTTATTTCCGCTACGTTGGGATATACATCTTTATCTTTTTCAACATTCGCTGAAATATATCCTCGTGCTTCCGTTATCTTTTCAACAACTTCCGAATAAATTACATTTTGTGAAAACATAAGTGCCAATACTATCAATAACACTAATTTTTTCATTCTAAATCTCCTTTATCGTTTACTTTTTCATCATTCTGCATTTCTAACTGTTGTTGATGTTTTTCCTTTTCCTTTTTTATTGTTTCTATAAATTCTCTAATCTCTTCATCATTCATCGCAGGATTGCACCCAAAACGGAAACTTGGCATATGTCCGTTAAATGCAAACCAAATCAGAAAAACTATCGCCCACAACATTACTCCATGAATTAATTGCATTTGAGGCATGTCTGTAATATACGGAGCTACCAAATTCCAGCATTTCATCGCTACAAATCCGGGAAATACCGTAAATCCGGTTACCAAACAACAAACAATAAAAATTGCCGTTAATATTCCTCTAAAACCCCTTATTTCTATTATTCTTCCTCTTTTATGCATCTTTTTCAACCAATTCCATAAATTCGTACTCATTCAATATTATAACACCTAAAGAAGTTGCTTTGTCAAATTTTGAACCCGGATTTTCTCCACACAACACATATGATGTTTTTTTGCTGACAGAGGACGAAACTTTTCCACCCATTGATTTTATAATTGTTTCAAAGTCACTTCTCGGTTTTGATAACGTTCCCGTTATCACAAAAGTCTTGTTTTTAAATTTATCAGAAATCTTTTCACTTATTGCACTTTCGGGCATTACTCCATATAATGCTAATTTATCCAAAAGTTTTATATTCTTTTCATTTTGAAAAAACTCATATACACTCTCTGCAACTTTATCCCCTATTCCATCTATGGCTATAAGGTCTTCTTTTGTTGCCTTTTTAACATTTTCCAGCGTCAAAAATTCATTCGCAATCAATTCTGCAGTTTCTTTTCCAACCAATTTAACGGATAGTGAAGTCAAAAATCGCTTGAGTGGTCGATTTTTCGTTTCTTTTATCGCAAATAAAAGATTTTGAGCAGATTTTTCCTTAATTAAATCTAATTTCATCAAGTCGTTTTCTGTCAATTTATAAATGTCTGAAACATCTGAAATAACTCCTTTGTCAACTGCATCATCTACAATGGCTTCGCCTAAACCATCTATATCCATTCCGTCTTTCGAACACCAAAATTCAATTCTTCCCTTAATTTGAGCAGGACAACCTTCATTATTAGGACAATATAGAACAACTTCACCTTCAGGTTTCACAAGTTCTGTTCCGCAACAAGGGCAATATTTAGGAGGAAGATAATATCCGTTTTGAACTTCATTGTCTGCTTTTCTTATTACTTTCGGAATAATTTCAGCTGCTTTTTTAATAACTACCTTGTCGCCAATATTTATACCAAGTCTTTCAATTTCCTCAAAATTATGCAAGCTCGCCCTTTTTACGGTTGTTCCAGCCAACTGAACAGGAGTTAAAATCGCAACGGGCGTTAACGCTCCAGTTTTTCCCACACTGAGTTCAACATCAAGCAATTGCGTTTCCATCTCTTCCGGCGGAAATTTAAACGCTGTCGCCCATTTTGGAGCTCGTGCCGTATATCCTAGTTCGATTTGTTTATCAACATCATTAATTTTTACAACTATTCCATCTGTTGCATAATCCAACTTTTGTCGCTCAAATTCCCAATATTTGCAATATTCTTCAACCGATTGGATATTGTCATGAAGTTTGGCATTTTCATTAACAGTAAAGCCTTCTTCTTTCAACAATTTCAATATTTCATAATGCGTTTTGGGAGAATTTCCGTCAGGAAAAACTGCGGCATATGCAAAAAATCTTAAATCACGCTTACCCGTAATTTCTGCATTATCCTGCCTCAATGAGCCTGCCGCCGCATTTCTGGGATTGGCAAATTCTTTACCGTTGTTTTCTCTTTGAACTTCGTTTAGTTTTTCAAAAGATGAAACAGGCATGTAAACTTCGCCACGAACTTCAATATTAACAGGTCTCTTTAACTTTTGCGGAATATTTTTTATCTGCTTTATATTTTCGGTAATAACTTCTCCGACAACCCCATCTCCTCTGGTTGCACCTGTCACTAAAACTCCTTGTTCATATGATAAAGCACAAGCTAAACCATCTATTTTTAATTCCGAAACAACCTGCAAATTTTCATTAGGATATTCCTTTTTTATCCTCTCATACCAGTATTTTAAATCTTTGAAATTATTTGAATTATCTAAACTGTAAAGTCTGTATTTATGCTTTATTTCTTTGAATTTATCCGAAATATTTGAACCGACTTTTTGTGTCGGACTATCCGCCGTTGCATACTCAGGATAAAGTTCTTCTAGTTTTTTTAATTCCCTAAATAATTCATCATACTCAAAATCAGATATCGTAGGATTATCCTGTTCATAATATGACTTATTATGCTTTAATATTTCTGCCTTTAAATCTTCTATGCGTTGTCTGAAAAGTTCCAATTTTTTCACCTTTTATTGATTTAATTCTGATTTATTTTACAATAATTATATGACAATTGGCAAAAAAATTAAAAAAATCGCAAATTCTGACAGAATTCTGTTCACTACTCCATCTCATGACAGAACGTCCTTTGTTATTCCAAACATTACGGATTTTACCGGTTTGAATTTTTTTAAACACGATTTGTCCGAAATTAACGATTTGGATAATCTTGCAAAACCTTCCGCTGATATTCTTGCATCAATGAAACATTCCGCCAAAATTATTGGTGTTAATGACTTATTCTACCTCGTAAATGGCTCTTCTTCGGGTATTATCGCTGCAATGCTTGCTACTCTTAAAGAAAATGACAAGGTTATTATTTCAAGAAATTGCCATAAATCTGTCTTAAACGGACTGATTTTAACCGGAGCAAAACCTATTTGGATTTTGCCTGAAATCAACAACGAATGGGCTATTTTCAACCCTATTTCTCCTGAAAAAATTTCCAATGCCTTTATTTCTGACGAAAATATAAAAGCAGTAATTATTACCTCTCCAACTTATGAGGGTATTAATTCCGACATAAAAACAATATCTCAAATTTGTCATAAAAATAACGCAATTTTGATTGTTGATGAAGCGCACGGAGCATTAAAAACATTTGCTCCAAAAATTTTTGGGGAAAATGTACTACAGCAGGGTGCAGATATTTCTGTTCAATCTTTGCATAAAACCTGCGGTGCTCCTAATCCTTGTGCAACTTTGCAATCTAACGGGAAAATACCCTCAAACGACATTCAAAATGCATTGAATTTAATAAATACAACTTCCCCCTCTTACCCTTTAATAGCAGCAATTGAAGGTACCATTAATTATCTGTTTTCGAAAAACGGTGAAAGAAAAATCGAAAAACTAATTCAAAATATAACGCAATTAAAACAATCTTTTGAGGAAAATTCTCCTATCTCTTTTCATAATGAAAATGACCCTTCAAAAATAATTGTAAAAGTTGCCGGTTTAAGTGGGTTTGACTTATCTGACATTCTATTTGAAAACTTTAACATTGAAGACGAACTTACAAATAATGTTGCAAGCATTCTTTTGACAGGAATAGGCACTACTAAAGAAAAATTAGTTAAACTTAAAAGTGCACTTAAAAAAATTGAAACAAAAAATTATTCTTCAAAAAAAACTTATCAAAAAACTCCTCTTTCAATAAAAATGTCGAAAATGACCCCTCGAAAAGCTTATTTTGCTGAAAAAGAAGAAATAGAATTTGAAAAAGCAAAAGGAAGAATTTGTGGAGAAATAATCACAGAATATCCGCCCGGAATTCCTGTTTTAATGCTCGGTGAAGAAATAGATCAAGAACAAATTGAATATTTTAAACATTCAAAACAATTAATTAATGTTGTCAGGTAAATTATCCATAAATGACGGCATTTTTGACGGTTCTGCTTTCCTTTGTTGCCGTTGGATTTGAATACTCTGTTGCTTTGAAACATCGTGTGGCTTTTGAACTTCTATATCCGTTGCCTTCTCTGCTTTTGGCTTGCCTGCAGTAACTTCAACTTCTCTTAAAACAGGTGTCGGTGCCGTTGTAGATTCTACAATCCACTTAAAACTCTTGACTGAATTTATATTCTCCGGAGAACCCTTTATTACTACTACGAAAGGTCTTGACATTAATCCCATATCGGGATTTAACGGTGGAATTGCATCAAGCATTGTTTTTGGAAGTTTTGTATTGTAATCGTCATAAAAAATATTTCCTATTGAGGTTTCGGAAGAAGTCGTCAAAATTGTTTGCGATGTCCGTGAAGAAAAAGAACCCAATGCGTTTTCAACTTCTTGAGATATTCTGCCGTATATTTTTACATCTGAAATATCATTTACAAGATTAATTTTACCCGTTACATAAAAACTCATTTTCGGTCCTTCTACCGTTAGTGTTTTTATATTTGCAAGTCCGTTTAAAATTTCCATCTTCCCTTTTGATACGGTAAAGACTCCCGTATTTTGCGGTTTTATTGCCTTAGACAATTTGTACAATGTTGTCTTAAAAATACTGTCACTGATTAAATTTTGAGCATGAAGAAAATGTTCAAATTGTCCTAATTTTCCCATAACACCATTTGTTGCAGTGTATTCCATATAACCTTTTGAAGTCCGTATTTGTTGAAGATACTTTGTCCCTACACAACTGAGTTTTAGTTTATAGTCAACAATACCGACAGTTCCATCATCTTTTCCTGTCAAAGCCATAAATAATTTACTCATCTGAGCATTTTTTCCTGATATTTCGCTTAACGAAATTGTTTTAAGAAAATCGTATTCGGATTTCCCAGAAACAGAACCCCCATAAGCATTACCCTTTATATTTTTCATCTGCAATACGTTATTATCTACAGAAATATCAGAGGTGATGTTTTCAACCTGCAAACCACCAATTTTTAATTTCTTAATTTCTGCAACACCCATTTTTGCCTTTATCGGTAATTCTACGCCGGGATAAATTGATTTTGTTTGAATATTTTCAAAAATTTCACTTATTTCATTAAAATCAAGGTTTGAAGATTTTAATTTTAATTCATTCAATACAAACGGCTGTTTTATTTTTGCAGGTAACTCTGTTTCTATATTGAAAACAGAATTGCCTATACGTAAATTGGGCAAATTGATTTTTATATTGTCCGTTGTGAAGAAAATTTTATTGTTTTTGCTGTTCATTTTATATTCGGGAATATCAATACTCTTAACCTCTAAATTCCCTTGAACGGAAGGATTTGTAATCTTTCCATTTAAAGAAATGTCCGACTTTACGGTTATTTCCGACTGCCTTAATCCCGCAAGTGCAAACGTCATCGTTTTGGGTATGAATATTTTTAAGTTATTAAAACAAGGTGTTAAAATATTATCTATTTTGCCTGTTATTTCTATTACCTTATCTCGATGTTCATAATTTTTATTCAAAGAAATGTTATGAATATTAAGATTTTGTCCGTCAATCTCTAAATTTATTTTCGTCAAAGATGGTATTCCAAGCAATTCCTTCACTACCAGAAAAGAAACATAATTATCCTTATCTGAAAGTATACCAACATTAATTAAATGTTTATTTCCTTTACCGCTTATATTCCCTGATATTCCAAGATTACCCTTCGCTACGGCTATTAATTTTTCCGTCCCTTTTTGTTTCTTTAAAAATTTGTATACAGCATCGCTGTTTAATTTACCATTGAGGTCTACACTATATGACGGGGCTTTCTCTTGATAATCAATTATTCTTACGTCTGCCTCAAATTCTGTTCCATTCAATAGCATCTTATTTTTCGGCATTTTAATTTCTTTTTGATTAATTTCAAAAAACAGTTCTTTCGATTTCAAACAATTTGAAAAATCATTCGGCAATATTGTTACGTTAGAAAGAATTACCTCCCCTTTTGGAGCTTGCATTTCTCCTGAAATTTTTACGGCTCCTTTACTGAATTTTGTCAAAATTTTCCCATTTTCAAAAATTGTACAATCCCTTAATTCTGCCATAATGTATGAACTTATATTGTTGATAGTTCCTTTTAAATTTACTGAAAAATCTACAAAACCTCTAACATCAGGTATTTTAATATTTTTCGGAAGAAATTTTATTAAACTTAACGTCGAAAGATTTTTGCCCTTTGCGGTAATATCAACTTTTGCAGAAGAATTAATATTTCCGACAAGTTCAATAGGTGTACCGTTTACATACAACTTTGTCGGCTCAATTTTTATGTTATCATCTGAAAAATTAATCTTTGAATTTATATTTGAAATTGAAAAAGGCATATTTCTTACTTTGATTGAAGCTCCTTTAAGCTCTGCCTCTCCCGATGAAGAAATACGCTTTTTACTTCCTTTTACTCTAAAATTCAAATTTGCCCGACCGTCAACGGCATATTTATCCAACATATTTTTGATATTCATTGCATTTAATAATGCTTCTGCCGTCGTTTTTACATTTGAAAGATTAATATCTTGTGCAAAACAAGCAATGTCAACTAAAACATCTTTTCCTGTTTTGACAATTCCTTCAAATTTTATCCTATCGGTTGAATTTGTTTTTACATCTGCATTTACAGAAATTTTATCATCTAAAAATTTCAATTTAATGAAATTATCTTTTAAAACTATTCCGTTTATTATTAATGATAAATCTGTAATATCTGCTTTTCCTGTAATTTTTGGTGCTTTAACACCTTCTTCGATTTTTAATTTAGAAATAACTTTTGCTTTAATTCCATATTTCTTTAAATAACGGAAAAAATCAGGATTAAACATATTTTCCGGCAACTTTGTTATAGAACTTTCCAACTCTGTCGAAAAATTAAGATGTTCGTTTTTACCTTGCGTTAAAAACCCTGCAGTTATTATTCTGTATCCGTTTCCAAAATGTTTTCTTAAATGAAGTTTTTCTCCCTCTGCAATGAACGGCTCTATATATCTTTTATCAAAAATTTTAACTTTATATCTGTTTACTACAATTTCAGGCAAAGTTTCAGAAATAGTAAAACCTCTATCGGATTTTGAAGAATATTTCAGTTTTAAATATTTTTCAAAAGACAATTTTCCGCTATTATCTATTGAACAATTAACAACAGGTCTATTTATAACAACTTTGTCAATCTCAATTTTACGAAAAATAATCGGCAAAATTTTAATTTTAAAATTAATGTTTTTCGCCTTAAACATTTCCTTTTTGTCAGGATAAAAAATAACCGTATGATAAGCATCAAGACTTAAATGTCTTCTAACCGCAGGTTCAACTGAAAGCCTTTCAATGTCAATATATAGCCCCGTTTGAGCATGAAACTGACGTTCTATGTTCTCCTTAAAACCTTGAACATTAACATATCTTGGAAACAAAAGCAAAACAGACAGATATGCAACAAACAAAATTGCAGATACCCATAAAATAAATTTCACAAATATCTTTAAAATTCGCCAAACTTGCATATCCAGCCTGCTTTAACTTTGTGCGTCCGCTCCACCGACAACTTCCGTAATCTCTTGCGTGATCGCAGCCTGACGAGCCTTATTATAATCAATCGTTAAAGTTCTAATCATATCATCTGCATTGTTGCACGCAGCAGACATCGCCGTCATTCTTGATGCAAGTTCACTTGCCGTTGCCTCTAATAATGCTTGATACATTATGTTCGCAATGTAATATGGAACAATTTGTCTTAACATAACCGACAAATTCGGTTCAATTTCCATTTCTGAAACAACATATGCCTCTGCATTATCAGTATTGGTATCCATTGGCAAAATGCCCCATTCCTCAACAGAATATGACATCATGTTTCTAAATCTGGTAGTTACAATTTTTATTTCATCAATTTTTCCGTTAACAAAATCCGTTGACATGTCCTCGGCAACAACCGTACCTAAAGCTGAACTTCCTCCTTCAATAAATGCAGGATACGTTTTTACAATCTCAAAATCTATGTTTCGCTGTTCCCTTTTCAGTGCAGATAAACCTTTTTGACCTATTACATACAACTTAACATCAATTCCTTTATCCTTAAAAGCCTTAATGTCTTTCATAGTATAACGAACAATGTTTGCGTTGTACGCTCCGGCTAAGCCTTTATCTGAAGAAATTACAAGAATACCAACACTCTTGACATTTCTCTTTTCCAACAATACTCGCCAATTTTGAGAAGGTTTTGAAGGTCTTGTTTCATCTTCCGGATAATCTTTAACCGTTTTTAACAAACGATAAAGCATCTCTACCATTGCTTTTGTAAATGGTCTTGAAGCCTTTACCGCATTTTCGCACTTCTTCACCTTAGCAGCAGCAACCATCTTCATTGCTCTGGTTATCTTTTGCGTACTCTTTATGCTCGATATTCTGTCTTTTATGTTCTTTTGATTCATTTTTCTATCCGAAAAAACTTACTTTAAATTTATCCAAATGTTCTCTTAATTTTGCTTTATCTTCATCGGATAATGCCGCTCTATTATTAAGATTATCGGCAAGTTCCTTCAAATTTGCATCAAAGTAACTGAACCAATCTGTCTTAAATCTGTTCATTTCCCTATTATCAACATTATCAAGATAACCTTCATTTGCCGCAAACAATATTGAAACCTGTTCTGCAACACTTAAAGGCTGATATTGCGGTTGTTTAATAACTTCCGTCAATTTTCTTCCTCTTAAAAGTTGATCACGAGTTGCCTTATCCAAATCACTCGCAAATTGAGCAAATGCTTCCAATTCCCTGAATTGTGCCAAACCTAATCTCAAGTTACCCGCAACTTGCTTAATTGCCTTTGTTTGTGCAGCTCCGCCAACACGAGATACTGAAATACCTGCGTTAATAGCCGGTCTTATACCTGCGTTAAACAAGTTCGATTCAAGGAAAATTTGACCGTCCGTAATTGAAATTACGTTTGTCGGAATGTATGCCGATACATCACCTGCTTGCGTTTCAATAATCGGCAAAGCTGTAATACTTCCACCGCCCAACTCGTCATTGAGCTTACAAGCACGCTCCAAAAGTCTTGAATGAAGATAAAAAACATCTCCGGGATATGCTTCACGTCCCGGCGGTCTTCTCAATAACAAACTCATTGCACGATATGCTTGGGCATGTTTCGTTAAATCATCATAAATGATTAAAACGGCCTTGCCTTGCCACATAAATTCTTCCGCTATCGCACAACCCGCAAATGGCGCAATGTATTGCAACGGAGCAGAATCATTTGCACTCGCCGATACAATAATTGAATAATCCATCGCTCCATGCTTTTCGAGTGTCTTCGCAAGTTGCGCAACTGTTGACGTCTTCTGTCCTATTGCAACATATATACAAATTACGTCCTGTCCTTTTTGATTTAATATCGTATCTATGGCAATCGCCGTCTTACCTGTTTGTCTGTCGCCAATAATAAGTTCACGCTGTCCTCGTCCGATAGGCGTCAATGCATCAATCGCAGTTAACCCGGTTTGCAACGGCTCATTAACAGGCTTTCTCGTAACAATACCCGGTGCAACTGTATCAATTGCCCTTGTCTTATTTATTTTAATATCACCCTTGCCATCAATAGGACGTCCTGTCGGATCGATTATCCTTCCGATAAGGTCTTCTCCTACAGGAACAGATGCTATTCTTCCTGTCGTTCTGACCGTCATTCCCTCTTTAATATGAGTATAATCACCAAGAATTACAACACCAACGTTGTCCTCTTCAAGGTTCAAAATCATACCTAAAGTGTTATTTTCATCATCAAATTCAACAAGCTCACTCGACATTGCGTTTTTTAATCCGTAAAGCCTTGCGATACCGTCACCTACTGACAATACTGAACCGATACTGTTAACATCAGTTTCAACATTGTAATTTTCAATTTTCGTCTTTAATATCGACGTGATTTCTTCAGGTCTAATGGTTGCCATTTTTCTATCCCTTTATATAAGTTGTTTTTTTATGTTTTTTAACTTTGTTACTACGGAATTATCTATCGTCTTTCCTTCAATTTCTACTATCATTCCGCCAACTATTTGAGGATCAATTGTATATACAATCTCTACCCTCTTCGATAACTTTTCCTCAAGTTTCCTCTGCAATTTTTCCTTAAGATAATCCTTCATTTCAACCGCTGTTGTCGCAATTACCGTCACTAAATTTTCTTTTTGCTTAATTAACTCAAAATATGCTTTTTTGATTTCCAAAATAGCATCAAACCTTGAATTATCTGCCAACAAATATAAAAAATTCATAACCGTATTTGTTACTTTTCCTTCAAAAATTTGTCTGATTGAATCTTTTTTATCTTCAAGTCGGATAATAGGATTTGTCATAAAAGATTGTAATTCCGTATTTTCATTAAAAATATCAAAAATCAAGCAAATATCCTTAATAGCACTATCCGTTGTATTTGATTTCTCTGTAACATCAAATAGTGCTTCCGCATATTTTTTTGCAGTACTTGCAAGTTTTGTATTTATCTTACTCATCAGATTTTTTCCAATTCTTCAATTGCATTTTCTATTAATTTATCGTGCAAATGCTCATCTTGTGATAATCTTACACTGATTTCATTAAGCGCCTTACTTATTGAATTTTCAGCAGTTTCTTTTGTTAAAACCGAATTAATCCTTGCCTCTTCACTCGATACCGTCTTTGATGCATTTTCAACCAGAAGTTGCTTCGCTTTTTCTATGTCTGCCGCTGCTTTTTTCTCCAATGAAAGTAATGTGTTTTGAGCGATATTTCTTATTTCTGCCTTTTCTTGAGGAGTCTTTTCATAATCAATTTTCGTTTCTTCAAGTTTTTTTAATGCATCTTCTTTCTCTGAAATAGAACTGTTTACTGTATTTATCGTTCTTTCCGTCATTGAATCCAATGCATCTTTCACTTTATCTTTTAACAAAAAATATAATGCTATTGCCAAAATAACAAAGTTAAACATATTTGAATGAACTATATTATTCCACGACAAGTCCAGCATCTATACCCCCAAAACTTTCTCGACAATAATCTCGGAAATTTCTGTCGTACCTTTGCTTAATTCTTCCTTTGAATTTTCCGCTTCGTTTCGCAAAACTACCTTCTCCGAATCTGCACGATTTCTCTGGATTTGCTCAAATTCATCAAGAACAGTTTTATTTTCTGCTTTAAATCTTAACGTTCCTTCCGTAACAGTTGCCGTTGCCTCTGCCCTGACCTCTGCCAATTCCGTTTGTTTCTTTTCTGCTATACTCTTCATCGTCGAGCGAGCCTCTTCTGTTTCGTCATAATTTGATTTCAAAAAAGCTTCTCTTTCTTCCATGATTTTGATAACAGGTTCATACAAAATTGCATTCATTATAAAAACAAATGCTATAAAACTTATTGCAGATACCAAAAACGTTGCGTTAAATTCCATAGTAAATCTGACCTTTAACTATTTACCTAACAATTGGAATGCAATTACGAAACCGTACAATGCACAAGCTTCTGACAATGCGGCACCCAATAAAAAGAAACCAAAAGCCTTTCCTGCAACTTCAGGTTGTCTTGAAACTGCATCCATCAAACCTTTTGTTGCAATACCGATACCTAAACCTGCACCGACTGCACCAAATCCGATTGCAATACCTGCACCTAATTGAGCCAATTCTGCTGCCATAATTCTT
>CAZKAS010000025.1:0-23480 GCA_964550875.1 uncultured Muribaculaceae bacterium
TTACTGCTGCTGATTGAATTGTGATACCACGTTCTTTTTCTTGTTCCATAAAGTCGGTTACTGCAGCACCATCGTGAGTTTCTCCGATTTTATGAGTTTTACCTGTGTAAAACAGAATACGTTCGGTAGTCGTTGTTTTACCTGCGTCGATGTGAGCAGCAATACCGAAGTTTCTGATTTTCTCTAACGGAACTTGTCTTGCCATTTTTGTATTCCTTCATTTAACTGTAATATTTATAATTTTAGCGATAAATCGCCATTAAAATCTTCTCATAAACATAAAAAAAATACAAAAAATTTCTTTTTTCTTGTTACAATTCATTTTTATCTTTAATTTTTTTAATTTATTTAGTGTCTTTTTCTGTTTGCGGTATAATTTATTTGAAAGTGTTATATAAAAGTTAGGATTGTTATGAATAAAATTTTTATTGCGGATATAAAAAATTATGAAAATCAGGAAATTACGCTTCAAGCGTGGTTGTACAACAAACGTTCGAGCGGAAAATTGCATTTCCTTCAACTTCGTGACGGAACGGGCGAAATACAAGCAGTTGTTTTCAAGGGTAATGTTTCTGAAGATGTTTTTGCACTTGCCGACAAAATTACTCAAGAATCGTCAATTGAAGTTAAAGGAACAGTCAAAAAGCACGACCGTTCAAAAATTGGTTTTGAAATTGATGCAACAGATGTTAAGCTCATTTGCGGTTCCGAAGATTATCCGATTACACCGAAAGAGCATGGGCCTCACTTCCTTATGGAACACAGACATTTATGGCTTCGCTCTCTAAAACAAAAAGCTATTTTGAGAGTCAGACACAGAATTATTAAGTCAATTCGTGACTTTTTTGACAATCACGGCTTCACGCTTGTTGATGCTCCTATTTTTACGCCTAACGCTTGTGAAGGCTCAACTACATTGTTTGAAACGGATTATTTCGACCAAAAAGCATATCTTTCGCAAAGCGGTCAACTTTATATGGAAGCGGCTTGTGCTGCTGTTGGTAAGGCATATTGTTTCGGCCCTACTTTCCGTGCAGAAAAATCAAAAACTCGTCGACATCTTACGGAATTTTGGATGGTTGAGCCGGAAGTTGCTTATATGGATATTTTTGAAGACATGGATTTGGCGGAAGAATTTGTTGAATATATAGTCCAACAAGTCGTTGAGCATTGCCGTCCTGAACTTGAAACTCTTGAAAGAGATATTTCAAAACTTGAAAACATTAAGCGTCCTTTCCCGAGAATTTCTTATGATGAAGCAATAGAAATTCTTCACAAAAAAGGCAATGATACTCCTAACGGAGAAGATTTCGGAGGAGATGAAGAAACGCTTATTTCTGAAGAATTTGACAAACCTGTTATGATTCACCATTATCCGATGAGTGTTAAAGCTTTCTACTTCAAACAGGCTGAAAACGGTAAAGCGGCTTGTGTAGATATGATTGCGCCGGAAGGTTACGGAGAAATTATCGGTGGCGGTCAACGTGAAGAAAGCATTGACAAATTGCTCGATAAAATCAAAGAACAAAACTTAAATCCCGAAACATTCGATTGGTATTTGGATTTGAGAAAATACGGTTCAGTTCCGCATGCCGGATTTGGTTTGGGCATAGAAAGAACGGTCGCTTGGCTTTGCGGACTTTCTCACGTAAGAGAAACTATTCCGTTCCCAAGACTTATGGACAGATTGAAACCGTAAGACACAGGTGCTTTGTAATGGGTAAAAAAGGTAAAAGAATTTGTGAGTTTGCATATTCAAGGACTGAAATTTCCGGAATGGAAGGATATGTTACCTTTTGTTGTCCTGATTACACAAATTTTTACGTATTGGGTAATTTACAAGAACAAACTTTTGAAGAAATTTGGAACGGCGAAATAGCCAGAAAAATTAGACAGTCAATGTTGGACGGTACTTTTGAATATTGTAATGTTGACATGTGCTGTGAAAATGAGTCTCTTTTAATACCTGCTCCAAAAGGTTGTACAACAATTGCTCCTCCTCCGGAAACCGTTGAAATAGGTGTGTCTTCCGTGTGTAATTGTTTGTGTACAATGTGTAAAAAAAATTATAAGTTGATGCCAATAGAATATGATACTTCTTTTTATGAAAAAATGAGAGTAAAATATTTGCCAATATTAAAACACGCAAAACTTTTATCTTTAAATAGTTATGGTGAATGTTTTGTTGATAAAAACTGTAAAAGATTGATTAAATACGCCATTGTAATAAACAAAAATTTAAAATTAAAAATTTTAACAAATGGTGTTTATGCTGATGAAAAACATTTTATTGATTATGGAATTATGGACAAAGTCCAAAGTATTTCTGTTTCTATTCATGCGGCAACAAAACAAACCTATGATTCCATTGTATTAAACGGAAATTTTGAAAAAGTTCAAAAGAATGTCGAGTGGCTCGCTAAAATGAAAGAAGAAGGAAAAATTGAAGAAGTTATCCTCAATTTTGTAGTTCAACAAAAAAATTATCATGAAATGGTTGATTTTGCAAAATGGGCGGAAAGATTAAATCTGACGTGTGATTTTTGGGAAGTAAGACTTAATGACGGTAATGCCAATATCTGGGATAAGGTTGAAGATGAGAATTATCTGAAAGAACATAAAGAATACGACGTTTCAGAGTATTATAAGGCTGCAGTTCACTTGCCCGAACACCCGGAACATGAGAAATTAAAAACAATTCTTAAAAATAAAATTTTTAAAAAGAAATTTTGTAATGTGAATGATTTATTGCAAAAATCTTAGTGAAAAAATTGGATTAAAGATATGAAGGAAACAAAAAATCTGTAAAACTCCATTTTCTTTGTTTATTACAATACCTATAAAAGATGTATATCTTTGTTGTTCTGAGTTTACCAATTATTCTTTTGGAAATGTTTACAAAGATTCTTTAGAAGAAATAATATTATAAAAATAAAAAAGTAATCAGTTTTATCATTGATTACTTTCTTATTTTTGTTTTAATTTGTGTATTAACTGAGTTAAGAATAAATTTTACAGATTTTTTATGATTTCTTCAGTAAATTCTGTAGTTGTAGCATTTCCGCCTAAGTCAGCCGTTAAAACTTTTCCTTCTTTTAAAGTTTTTAACAATGCCTTTTCAATTTTTTCTGCAGTGTCACGTTCTTCAATATATTTCAACATTTCAACAGCAGAAAGCAACAGTGCAGAAGGATTTGCCTTGTTTTGACCCTTTATATCAGGAGCTGAGCCGTGAACAGGTTCAAAAACCGCACATTCAAGCCCGATATTTGCTCCTCTTGCAAGCCCTAAACCGCCCGTCAAACCTGCCGTTAAGTCCGACACAATATCACCGTACAAATTCGGTAAAACCAATACATCAAACTTATCAGGGTGCTGAACAAGTTGCATACAAAGGTTGTCAACCAAAATTTCTTTGTATTCTATGTTTTGATATTTTTCTGCAATTTTTCGGCAACATTCCAAAAACAATCCGTCAGAAAATTTCATTATATTTGCTTTAGATACTGCATGAACAGTTTTCCTTCCGTTATCAACGGCATACTTAAACGCAAATTCCGCAATTCTTTCAGAAGCATTTCTCGTAATAATTTTAATACTTTCCGCCGTATCGTCGTCAACCATTCTTTCAATGCCTGCATATAAATCTTCCGTATTTTCACGAACTACAATCAAATCAACATTATCAAACGGAGTTTTAATACCTTCAAAATTCTTGCAAGGTCTTAAATTTGCGTACAAATCAAGTTCCTTGCGAAGTTGCACGTTTACACTTCTGAAACCTTTCCCGATAGGTGTTGTAACAGGTGCTTTTAAAGCAATTTTATTCTTTTTTATTGAGTCAATAACTCTTTGCGGCAGTGGAGTTCCTTCTTTTTCCGCAACTTCCGCTCCTGCCGTTTGAATATCCCAATTTATTTCAAGTCCTGTCGCTGCAATGATTTTAACAACTGCATCACTGATTTCGGGTCCAATTCCGTCACCATTTATTAAAGTTACTGTTTTCATTTTTTCTTCCTTATCTGATAAATTGTAAAAATTCGTTTAAAGCTTGCTTGGCAAATGCTATTTTCATAATTCGCCTGTAAAGTTCCTTTGGTTGCTGAATTTTAATGATTTTGACATCAACTCTGCTCGCAAGTCCGAGATACATCAATCCGACAGGCTTTTCTTCCGTTCCGCCTGTCGGTCCTGCGATTCCTGTAGTTGCAATCGCAAAATCACAATCGGTGTTCTTCAACAAGCCTTCAACCATTTCTTTTGCAGTTTCCGGACTTACGGCTCCGTACTTTTTCAATGTTTCTTCTGAAACTCCAAGATATGTTGTTTTAGCCTCATTAGCGTAAGTTACAAAATTTTCTTTAATATATTCTGAACTTCCTGAAACATCTGTTAATAAAGAACTTATCAATCCGCCCGTACAAGATTCTGCAACCGCAACGGTTTTACCTTTATCACACAACAACTTCCCGACAGTGTTTTTCGGGAAGATAGTTGTCTGATAAAATTTCTAAAATTTTTGAAATATTGATTAAAAATCTAATCATTAGTGTGTCGGAACATCTACTCCTTGTAAAAACATCAAGTTGATTGTTTCTCCTTGATTCAATGTCATTTCATTACCTTTTTTAAATACATCTACAATTTGGTCACCTATAATATATAAGCCTGATGTCGGAACGGAAAGAATGGCACTAACCGGTGTGAGAACGTATTTTGGCCAACCGTTCCAAGCTTGTTCTCCTGTATTAATACCCCATTGAGTCATATTAGTAATGATTTTTTTAGCATTTTGAACATTTTGTTTGCTTGCTGTTTTATAATTGCCTCCAAGTCCTAATCCTCCGTCAGCAGTCAAAATATCCGTTGAATGTATTGCCAAAGAAACAGGAATTTGATTGCCCATAGGACTTACTAAATGGTCAAATTTGACATAAACAGCAGCATCTTTAGAAAGCATTTTTTTAGGAAGAACACTTCTTACGGAACCTCTGATAATAGTTCCCTTCGGTAAAATCATTTTGTCGCCTGCAACAATATCCGCTATCGTTGTAACGTTGAAGTCGTCATAAACCTCAGATTTTGAAGTATCAACACTGTTTACTGTCTTGACTGCGATTACTGTTCCTGCAGGAATATGCTCACTGCTGACATCTGCCTTTAATGGTGCAGCTGTTACTGATAATCCGCTCATTAATGCGATTGTAAATAAAATTTGAAATAATTTTTTCATTATTCTTCTCCGTTAAATTATAGTTCTGAAACTGCCGTTTTACCGAATTTTGCCGACAAATCGTCAATGTGATGAAGTACGTATACGTACGGTTCAATATTCTTTTCGTTTAAATCAATCATTGAACCCCAATCAGCTCTTCCGTGGTGTGCTGCAATCATTTTTGCAATTCTTGGAAAACCTTTTATCATACAGTTTGTAAATCCCCATTGAGAGTGAGAAATCCACGTTGCATAAAAATCTTCCTCATAATCAATTATTCCAGATTCTTTGTTTAATGTGTATTCAAATATTTTTCCGAAGTCGTGAATTATACTTGCAGCAACAACTTCATCTCGGTTTAATTTTGCAGGAAACATATCGGTTACTTTATCAGCAATTTTCATACATTCATAAGAATGTTGAAGTAATCCGCCAAGATAATTGTGGTGCATAAGTTTTGCTGCCGGCATTGTTTTAAATTCTTCTGAGTGTTCACTTAATAAATCGGCAATAAATGTTTTTAATTTTTCATCTTTAAAGTTTGCTACCCGTTCACAAATTTCATTGAATATTTGTGTCTGTTCTTGCTCATCAAGTCCGAATTTTGCCTCTTCAATAACATCAATATCAGAAACTAAGCAATTATTATATTTTTCGTTGTATGTTGCGTGAAGAAGTTTTATTTTGTTTCCGCAGCGGAACATCCAATCCTCGTGTCGTTTAAGGGTTTCTTCCCACATAATACAATTCAATGTTGTTCCGTCGTCAATATTTTTTACCAAAAGCTTGCCCATTTTCGAGCCGGCTTTGGTGTCCCCGACAGAAAATGTAACTACTTCATACATTGCGTTTAAATCAGGCATTTTACCTCTCCGTTTTTTCTCTGAGATTATAACATTTTAGAAAGGTTTATGGCAAAAAAATAAATTATTCCATGATATCGCCGATTTTTAAGGAGATTGCGGTATAAAGTTTTGTAAACAATTTTGAGTGACCGAATAATTTAATTCCGGAAAATTTCATAATTTTTTTATCACCCGTAATAACACAGAAATAATTTTCACCTTTTTCAACTAATTTTCCTTGTTTTTCACAAGTTTCTCCAATAATTTCACTTTTTTCAAATGTAAAGAAACAGTTTTTATGAGCAATATAGCATTTTGACCATGGTAAAAAAGCTCTAATTCTTCTTTCAATAAAATCGGCGGTATGCTCAAAATTTAAAAGGACGTCCTTTTCGGTGAATTGCGGTTGATAAGTTGCTAAATCTTCACGTTGATTGACGGGTAAAATCATTTCATTATCCATTTGCAATAAAAGTTTACCTACTTCTTGACCTGCAATTTGACAGCATCTTGTTCTAAGGCTTCCACCCGTATCATTTGGTTTGATTTCAACTTCGACCTGATGCAATATTGCACCTGTATCATAATTTTCGTCCATAAGATGGAACGTAACACCTGTTTTTGTTTCTCCGTTTAAAATAACTTGAGCATAAGAATTTGGACCTCGATATTTTGGTAAAAGAGAAGGGTGACAGTTAATTGTTCCTATTTTGGGAATATTTATCGTTTCTTTTTTGAATTTTTCACCCCAGGAACCGACAAAAACCACATCAACATTTAGTTTAATCAATTCTTTACGAAAATCCTCACTGTTAACGCTTTTGGCTTTTATTTCATAAAGTTTGTATCCGTCAAGAAAAGATTTATCTTTACTTGGCAAAAGAAAGTCTTTTATTTTTAAAAGCCAAGATTTGTATTTAACTTTTTCATACCGAAAAACACCGACAGGTTTGTAACCCGCTAAAATACACCCTTTTATTAATTGCGCAAACATTTCATCGTAACCGACTATAACAACTTTTGTCATTGAGGTTTAATCTTCCTGTAATGTGATTGTTTTTACTTGCATAATATTTGTTTTAAGTTTAAAATATAACTTGATTATATCAAAATGTAGAAAAAATAAAAACAAATTCTTTTTTCTATACAAATATCAAAAATAAGTATAATCAGAAATACGACACTTTGCGTATTCTAATTTTAAAGAAAAGAGATTAAAATACCTAAGAGAGTCAGAAAAGCAGGAAATCAAGTTTGGAAAACGGTTTTACAGGTTTAAACAGTTCAAGACAATCTTCAATGGCGTTAGAAAGAATTAACGACGTAGCATCTCACATGTTTTCGCAATACACAGATTACAGAAATGCAGGTGCTAATGCAGGAGAAATACTCGAAGAGATATATCAAAACATGAAATCTGTTTCCGAATATTTCAAACAAACTTTTTCCGCACGAGGTGTTTCGGTCGAAAACATCAGATGCGAAAGAGATACATCGACACAGTCCGTGGTATTGTCTGTTTTATGGCAAAAGATAGGATTTACGATGGCAACGAATACAAAGCCCTTGTACATTACACAACGAGGAGGGAAGAGAATTATTTGTTATCGTATAGTTGCAATAAAAGGAGATTGCAGCAAAATAATCAAAGGTAATTCAGATAATTACGTTGACAAATTGTTAGAGGACGAAGTTGCTTCATTGTATGTTCCGGCGAGTAAGAGTGATGTTTGTGAAATGAGAGTTCGATTTTTATCGAATGACATTTATAATTTGTCGCATCAACAGGCAGCGAAGGAATTTTTCTTGAAAGTCGTGGAATATATATGCGGCGGAGGCAACAAACATCCCGAGAAAGAGTTTTCCTCATTGATTTATTAGTAAAATCGGGCGATTTTAATATTTTAGGTTTCAACTAAACTTTGAGATATGAAACAAATAGAGAATGTACGAAATTTTTGTATAATAGCACACATTGACCATGGTAAATCGACTTTGGCGGATCGTTTGTTGGAAAAAACAGGAACTATTGCAAAGCGAGATATGCAAGATCAGTTGCTTGATACAATGGATATTGAACGAGAACGGGGAATAACGATTAAACTCAATGCTGCAAGAATGAATTATACGGCAAATGATGGAAGAGATTATATTTTAAATTTAATTGATACCCCGGGTCACGTTGATTTTTCGTATGAAGTTTCTCGGTCGCTTGCTGCTTGTGAAGGAGCCTTGTTAATTGTAGATGCGACACAGGGTGTTGAAGCTCAAACTCTTGCAAATGTTTATCTTGCAATGGAACAAGATTTGGAAATCATTCCTGTAATTAATAAAATTGACCTTCCTTCGGCGGACGTTGAAGGAGTTCGAGCAGAGATTGAGGAAATTTTAGGAATAGACGGTTCAATGGCAATCCCTGTCAGTGCAAAAGACGGTACAGGCGTTGAAGATGTTTTGGAAGCAATTGTCAACTACGTTCCGGCTCCTGTAGATACTTCAGATAAGCCGTTAAGGGCTTTAATTTTTGATAGTGCGTATGATCAATATTTAGGAACGGTTTGTTATTTTAAAGTTGTTGACGGAACAATTAAAAACGGAGATAAAGTCCGTTTTATGGCAACAAATAAGGAATTTGAAATTGTAGAATTGGGATATTTAAACCCAAAACGAGTTCCCGTAAAACAACTTAAAACAGGAGATGTAGGGTATCTTGCGGCATCAATCAAGGAAATTACCAGATTTGTCGGAGATACTGTTACAAATGTTGAAAATCCCGCTTCAGAACCTCTTGAAGGTTACAAAGAAGCGTTGCCGATGGTTTTTTCGGGCATGTATCCTGTTGAAAATGACCAATATGCCGATTTGAAAGAGGCATTGGAAAAATTAAAATTAAACGATTCGAGCATTACCTTTGAGCCGGAAACTTCATCTGCATTGGGATTTGGTTTCAGGTGCGGTTTTTTGGGAATGTTGCATATGGAAATTGCGCAGGAAAGACTTGAGCGAGAATATGGAATATCGCTAGTAACGACAGCCCCCAGCGTTGTTTATAAAGTTCATAAAACAAATGGCGAAGTTATAGATATTGATAATCCTGCGAACTTGCCTGATGCGCAGTATAGGGAGTATATTGAAGAACCGTATGTAAGAGTTAATGTCATTACTCCAAATGAATATGTCGGCTCTCTTATGGAATTGTCACAAAGTAAACGTGGCATCTTTAAAAATATGCAATATCTTGATAAAATAAGAGTGAACTTAGAATATGATATTCCGTTGAGTGAAGTTATTACCGATTTTTATGACCAACTCAAATCACGTTCTAAAGGTTATGCAAGTTTGGATTATGAATTTACCGATTACAGACGAGGCGACCTTGTAAAACTCGATGTAATGCTGGCAGGAGAAGTAGTAGATGCATTGAGTGCAATAGTTCATAAAGACAATGCTTTTTATGTCGGACAAAAACTGACAACAAAATTAAAAGACATAATTCCAAAACAGATGTTTGAAGTTGCAATACAAGCAGCGGTAGGCGGAAGAATTATCGCAAGAACAAACATAAAAGCAATGAGGAAAAGTGTCTTGGATAAATGTTACGGCGGTGACATTACGAGAAAGAGAAAATTGCTGGAGAAGCAAAAAAGAGGTAAAAAGCGAATGAAAGCGGTAGGACGGGTAGAAGTTCCGCAAGAGGCTTTCATGGCGGTATTAAGTTTAGAAGAAGAATAACAGTATCACAATAAGCAGAAAACGAAAGGTACGAAAAAATGCTGACAGACAAATGCTTAACAATGATTCTCGCAGGCGGCGAAGGAAGAAGACTTTATCCGTTGACGAGAGACAGAGCGAAACCGGCGGTTCCGTTCGGAGGTCGATACAGAATTATCGACTTTGTAATTAACAACTTTGTAAACTCAGGATTTCACAAAATCAAAATTCTGACCCAGTACAAATCAGACTCATTGAACCTTCACATTACGAGAGGGTGGCCTTTGTCGCCAATTATTGGTCAGTACATTGACCTTGTTCCGGCGCAAATGAGAACTGACGGACATTGGTATCAAGGAACGGCAGATGCAGTTTATCAAAATCTTACTCACATTTATGATGAGGACCCTGATTATGTATGTGTATTTGGGGGCGACCACATTTATAAGATGGACGTAAGACTTATGCTTAACTATCACAAGGAAAAAGAAGCAGCATTAACAATTGCGGCAATTCCTATTCCGATAGAAGAGGCAAGTGAATTTGGAATTATTGAAGTTGATGATGACTGGAGATGTACAGGATTTGTTGAAAAGCCGAAAGAAAAGCCAAAATCAATTCCCGGCAGACCTGATTGGTGTTTGGCATCAATGGGAAATTACATTTTCAATAAAGACAAGCTGGTTAACGAATTAAAAGTTGATGCAGAATTAGAAAATTCAAATCATGACTTTGGTAAAAACATCATTCCGAAAATGTTAAAAGATGGTGAAAGAATTTTCATTTATGATTTTACGACAAACGAATTTGACGGAATGACGCCGACGGAAAAAGGTTACTGGAAAGATGTAGGAAGCATTGACAGTTATTGGCAAGCAAATATGGACTTGCTTGACTATACGCCTGAATTGAATTTGTATTCAAAAGAATGGCCGCTTAGAACATTTAATTACAACTTCCCCCCGGCAAAATTCATATGGGAAGAAGGAGATAGAATTGGTATGGCAACGAACTCAATGGTTTCCGAAGGTTGTATCATTTCAGGCGGCAGTATTTCAAGATGCGTTCTTTCACCGCAAGTAAGAATTAACTCATTTGCGAATGTAACGGGAAGTATTTTGATGGAAAATGTTAATATTGGTCGTCATGCAGAAATCAAAAAGGCTATCATTGATAAAAATGTAGATGTGCCGCCATATACGAGAATTGGTTTCAATCGTGACGAAGACATTGCAAGAGGATTTATAGTTTCAAACGGTGGAGTTACAGTAGTTCCGAAAGGAGCGAAATTGTAAACTCTTGTAAATTACGTAAAAGCCTATCTCTGTTGAGATAGGCTTTTTTATTTGCTCATAAATTATTATGAATTATAATTTTGTTGTTAAAAAAAATTTTATGTTATAATCTATGTTGTAAAAACAACATATATTTATTAAAAAAGGATAAATTCATGGAAAAAAACGGAAATCAGTCAAAAAAAGCTAAATTATATGTAATTATTACTCTTTTGATAGTAGTTTTGCCGATAGCGTATCATAAAGTGTCAGCGTTGGTTGGCGGGCATATAACAGCGAAAATGATGAGTATGCCGACGAAGGTTGAAACGGTTAAAATCAGTGAAAAATCGATTAATGAATCAATGGATTTTGTCGGACGTATTCAAGCGCCGAAAGATGTTAAAATTGTTTCTCGAGTAAGCGGTTGGTTGCAGAAGAAATATTATAAAGATGGTGATTTTGTAAAGAAAGGACAACTTTTATTTCAGATAGAGCCAGATGAATATATCATAGCTGTAAAGAATGCCGAAGCAGCATTAAGACGGATACAAGCGAGTTATGACAATTCGTTAGTTGAATTAAACAGAGCGAAAGAACTGGTAAAAGGAGATTATGTAAGTCGTTCATATTATGACCAAGCGTTTGCAACATATTCTGCAAATAAAGCTTCTGTAGATGCGGCAAGAGCAGATTTAGCTAAGAAAAGACTTGATTTAAGTTATACCAAAATATATGCGCCATTTGATGGAAAAATTGGCGAACTTTCGATAACGGAAGGAAATTACGTAAATGCTCAAGTTGGAGAACTTGCAACACTTGTGACGATTGACCCTGTTTATGCGACATTTACCGCAAAGCCTGAAGATTTAGCAAAATACAAAAATGGAGAAAGCAACAATATTTTTGATAATGTTGATGTTTCTTTAAAACTGTCTGATGAAAGAGTATATGACGAAGCCGGAAAACTTGATTTTATGGATAATCAAATTGACAAAGATTTAGGAACATTGACGATGAGAGCGACTTTTGCAAACACAAAACATCAATTAATTCCGAATGATTTTGTGAGAGTAATTGTTACAGCGAAGAAGAAAACAGATATCGTAACCGTACCGCAAGAAGCAGTATTAGAATCTGTAAGTAGTAAATATGTATGGGTTATTGATGAAAATGGTTGTGCAAAACAGCAAGATATAGAAGTAATCGGAACATATGAGCGGGATTGGATTATTAAAGACGGTTTGAAAGTAGGAGATGAAGTTATTTCAAGTAATCTTCAAAAGATTAGGCAAGGCTCAAGGGTTCAGGTTATTGAACTTACAGCAGAAGAGAAGGCTGAAAAGGTTGAGGCGAGAAAAGAAGCTGATAATTCAGACATGACAACAAAGCCAAACAAAAAGAAAATTGATAAGGAATAATCA
Source organism: uncultured Muribaculaceae bacterium (assembly GCA_964550875.1). GTDB lineage: Bacteria > Cyanobacteriota > Vampirovibrionia > Gastranaerophilales > Gastranaerophilaceae > RUG841. The sequence continues at coordinate 12,470 of CAZKAS010000025.1, forward strand.
ATGAATAACGAGAATAAACAGAAAAAAGACCTTTATTTTTTCATAAAAAGACCGAGATTTGCAATGGTTATATCGATTTTTATATCGATAGTCGGTTTGATAGCGATGTTGACGTTGCAACTTGAGAAATATCCGGACGTAACGCCTCCGCAAGTTTCAGTTACGGCGAATTATACAGGTGCAAGTGCGAGTGACGTTGAATCTTCAGTTGCATCATTGATAGAATCACAGGTTAACGGTGTTGAAAATATGCTTTATATGACATCAACATCATATGACCAAACGTACAACTTAACAATTTATTTCAAAGTTGGAACAGATAAAGACATCAACCTTGTAAACGTACAAAACCGATTGCAACAGGTAACGCCAAAACTTCCTGAAGAAGTTAAAAGACTTGGTATTACTGCGGTAAACAAAGTTAGTGGTCCGGGAACAGGTACTTTTAATCTTAAATCAGAGGATAATTCTTGGTCACAGTTAGATTTAACCAACTATGCAAAAATATTCTTGGTAGATGAATTTAAGCGTGTAGAAGGTGTCGGTGATGTAGCTGTATATGGTGCCGGAGATTATTCGATTCGGGTTTGGGTTGATACACAGAAGGCGGCAAAATTAAAAGTAGGAATGTCGGAGATAGTCAAGGCAATTAATGACCAGAACACATTGGTTGCTGCCGGTTTCTTAGGACAAGAACCCGGAGAAAATCCGCAAGAATTGAAGCTGACTTTGAGAACGCAAGGTCGTTTAACCGATCCGAAACAGTATGAAGAAATCATAGTAAAAGCAAATACCGATGGATCTCAAACCAAATTAAAAGATTTGGCAAGGATTGAAATGGGTTCACAAACATATGATGGATTTGGTATCGTAAACGGAAACCCTGCTGCGATAATACAGGTTGTTCGTTTGCCCGGTGCAAATGAAATCAGTATTATGGACTTGATGGAAAAGAAGATAGTTGAAATCGAGAAAACATTACCGACAGGATTAAAAATAGAAACGATTAATGACGGAACAAAATTTGTTCGTGAGTCAATCAAGGAAGTTGAATTTACTGTTTTAATCACATCAATTATCGTTATTTTGATTATTTTCGTATTTTTAGGTGACTGGCGGTCAACATTAATTCCTTGTGTTACTATTCCTGTATCGTTGTTGGGTACATTTATAGCTTTGCCGCCAATGGGAATGTCAATTAACTTGTTAACGTTATTTGCGATGATTTTGGCGGTTGCAACAGTAGTTGATGACGCAATCGTTGTAATTGAAAACGTAAGGCGGCATATTGAAGAGGGTAAAGACCCTGTCACTGCAACACAACTGACGATGGAAGAAGTTGGTGGTGCGTTGGTAGCGATGGCAATGGTATTGATGGCAGTATTTGTACCGGTCGCGTTCATTCCTGGATTGTCAGGAATGATGTATAAGCAATTTGCGGTATTTATTTCTGTGTCAATTGCTTTATCAGCAGTTTGTGCATTGACGTTATCACCGGCAATGTGTTCAATTGTTTTGAAGGCACATGATCCGAACAAAGTTCCATCAAATTACTTTACAAAATTGATTGCAATAATGTTCAACTCTTTCAACGTATACTTTGAAAAGTTGACTAATGTATATATGTCAATAGTAAGAAAATTTGTTCACAATCAAAAACTCACATTGGTAACATATTTTGCAATTGTTGCAGTTTTAATCGGAGAGTTTATGTATATTCCGACAGGTTTTATTCCTGATGAAGATCAGGCTGTACTTATTGGTCAGGTAACGTTACCTCCCGGAGCTTCAATTGCGAGAACAAAGGCGGTATGTTTAAACATAACTCAACGTATTAAGGACATTGAAGGGATTAATTTTGTAATGACCTTTGGCGGAAACGGCCCATCAAACCTTGCGTACGTAATTGCCGATTTACATGATTGGGATGAACGTCAGGTTAACCCTGTTCAATGGGTAATCAGGAAAATGCAAGGAAAGCCGACAGATTTATCTGCTGACGGTATTAAGAAACAAATCAACCAAAGAATTAACGGAGTTGTTAACGAAGCAAGTTCTATTTTCTTCTCCCCACCGGCGATTAGTGGTATGAGTATGTTAGGCGGTATTGAATTTCAAATGCTTTCAAAAGGAGAATATTCATATACAGAATTGGATAAATATTCAGGAATGTTGCAACAGGCAGCGTTACAAGATAAGGATATTGATTATATTTATACGACATTCCAATCGAGTGTACCGCAGTATATTGTACAAATAGATAATGATAAAGTACTTGCACAAGATGTTGATTTACAAGAGTTATATTCGACGTTAGCAGGTACATTAGGAACATATTATGTAAACGACTTTAATAAATTAGGACGTGTATACAGAGTTCAAGTACAAGCGGAACAAAAATACAGACGTTCGGCAGAAGATTTGTCGAATATATACGTCAAGAACAAATTTGGTAATATGGTTCCTGTTACGACGTTGGTGAAACTGGTACCGACAGTTGGTCCTGCGGCAATTACGAGATATAACCAATACAAAGCAGTTCAATTTAGCGGACAACCGGCGAAGGGAAGAAGTTCCGGTGAGGCTATGGAAGCGGTAGAAAGATTGGTAGAACAAGTTTTACCGAGAGATATTACTTATGAATGGTCAGGAACATCAGCTCAAGAGCGTGAATCTTCAGGACAAACAGGTGTTGTTATTGCATTGGCATTATTGTTTGTATATTTGTTCTTGGTAGCATTATATGAAAGTTGGACAATACCTGTTTCTGTAATTTTGATTGCGCCGGTTGCGGCAATCGGAGCGTTGACATTCCAGTTGATGATTAATCAATCGTTAGACTTGTATTCGCAGGTAGGATTGATTATGTTGATTGGTTTGGCAACGAAGCAAGCAATTTTGATTGTAGAATTTGCGAAGGTAGAACACGAAGAACACGGTTTAAGTGTGGAAGAAGCGGCACTTAAGGCGGCACATTTAAGATTTAGAGCAATTATGATGACCGTAGTAGCGTTTGTACTTGGTGTATTACCGATGGTAGTAGCGACAGGAGCTGGAGCAAACAGCCGTATATCGGTAGGTTCTACAGTATTTGGCGGAATGGTAGCGGCAGGTACTATAGGTACGGTTTTGACACCGGCGTTTTATGTAATTGTTCAAAACTTTGTAAATAAAGTTATGGAAAAAAGAAAAAAAAGACATCAAAATATTAATAAAGAACAAGAATAAAATTCTTCGAGGAAGATATGAATAAGAAACTTATAGCAACAATAGTATTAACAATGGCGGTAATGTTACCGGCGATAGCGGAAAATGATAAATCTGTTGAAAAACTTGAAACAGTGGCAATCAAGGAGCAGTCAGATAAACAGATTGAAAGTTCAGACAAGGCAGAAAATGCGGAAGAAACAACGGACGTAAAAACAGAAACGATGCCGAGTGTTGACGGAATGAACGAGCATTTGAACGAAAGTGCGGAAAAAGCGACACAGATTGATACAGCAAAATCAGTTGCCGATAGAATAAATGCTTCTTTAAAGAAGGAAGAGTATCATTCGGAAGTTCTGAGTGAAAATATCGGACAGATAGTGACGGTAGATGATTGTGTGAAGATTGCTCTTGCAAGTCACCCGGCGATAGTTTCAGCCAAAAGTTCCGCAGAAATATATAAGACAAAAATAGCACAAGCGTGGTCATCATATTTTCCGAAAATAGGGTTAGGTGCGGAATATTCGAGAAATGACATGCTGGTAACAACGATGGCGCCGAGGAGTCAAAAATACAATTTATTTTATGTACCGACGGTATCAGCGAATATGAAGATTTTTGATTTTGGTAAGACAAAGGCAGAAGCAGACATTGCCAAAAAGACATATGAAGCGTCAGAAGACAATGTTCAAAAGAGCATAAATGATGTTATTTTCAATGTTAAAAAGTCTTATTACAATTTGTTATACGCAATGCAACAAGAGAAGGTAATGGCGGATTCTGTTCATGATTTTCAAATTCATCTTGAGCAGGCAAATGCATTTTACAGAATAGGAACGAAGGCAAAGATAGATGTTTTGACGGCGGAATACAACTTAGGCAAGGCAAAACTGGATTTGATACAGTCAAAAAACTCAGTTAAACTTGCATATGCAAATGTAAATAACGCAATTGGACAGCCGGAATTTGATAATTATGCGATAGATGAAAATCTTGAAACAAGAACATATGAAATTGCTCTTAAAGATATGTTAGACACAGCATTTGAAACTCGTCCGGAATATCTTGCAGCGAAGAAGAAGGCAGAAGGTTCTCAATTGTTGGTAAAAGCTTCTAAGCGGGCATTTTTACCTGATTTAAATGCATTTGCTTCATTCCAATACGGAGGAAAAGATATAGGAAAAGATAAAGGTTATCAAGTAGGAGGAAATTTATCTTATAGTAACTTTAACGGATTGCTATTGAAGAAACAAGTAGATGAAGCTAAAGCAACTGCAAAGAGGGATACTGCTGATTTGGAAAACACAAGGCAATCAGTATATCTGGAAGTAAAACAGGCGTATATAGACTTACAGAATGCAAAAGATTCAATACCTGTTTCTCAACTGGCGATGATGCAGGCAAAGGAACAATATGATCTTGCAAGCGGAAGATACAAAGTAGGTTTGGGAGATGCCGTAGAACTCAAAGATGCGGAGAATACGTACCGCAAGGCACAACTTGAATATTATTCAAATTTGATGAATTATAATATTGCGGCAGCAAATTTGGAACGAGTAACCGGAGCTCCGATTACACCGATAGTTAACGATACGGAAACAGAAGAAAACACCGACCAAAATACATAAAAACAGGCGAAAATGAACGAAAAGGAACAAAAAAGTTTGCAAGCTATTCAGGCTGATTTTATTTCGACGGTAAGCCATGAGTTGAGAACGCCGTTAACGAGTATAAGAGGTTTTGCGGATACGCTTTTGACTTCAGGGGATAGGTTGACGGAAGAGCAGAAGCAAAAGTTTCTTTTAATCATAAAAGAGCAAGCAAATCGGTTGATTAAATTAACCGAAAATCTGCTTGCGGTATCGAAGAATGACGTTGAAAAATTAGTTTTAAAAAAGGTTAATATTGTACAATTTGTGGAAAATACAGTAAAATTAGTTGCTTCCCAAAGTTCAAAGAATCATTTCAATATAAAAGTTGTAAAAAATTTAAGTGAAATATTGATAGATACGGACAAATTTCAGCAGATAATATTAAATATTGTAGAGAATGCGCATAAATATTCAAATGCCGACACAGATATAGATATAGAAGTTACGCAAGACGATAAATTTGTTATAATTAAAGTTTCAGATATAGGAGTAGTTATTGAGGAACAGGATAAGGAAAGGATTTTTGAAAAGTTTACACGTCTTTCAAGCCCGTTAACTCAAAAAACGCAAGGTTCCGGATTGGGATTATATTTAACAAAAATTCTTGTGGAAAGAATGAAGGGAAAGATTTGTACGTATTCAGAAGAGGGAAAAACGGTATTTGAAGTAAGATTTCCGATAGCAGAAATTGGAGATGACGTTAAGGCGAAGATGAAATAATGCAAGAAGCGATTTTGATAATAGATAATCGAAAAGAGCAAGCGCTGAAGAACAAGCGTATTCTTGAGAATGCAAATATAAAGGTATATCATGCATCAGAATTGACAGTGGCAGAAATAATGTTATCCGAACTGGAACCTGATTTAGTGATTATATCAGACGGAATAGATGAAAAGACGGCAATAGGTAAAATAAGGAGGCATTACAATACAATTCGTCCGGTAATTGTAGTTTTGTCAAAATCGAGTCATATGCAAGATAAGATAGAAGCTTTAAATTTTGGAGCGGACGATTTTATAAGTGAGCCGATAGCGTCGGGAGAGTTTTTAGCGAGAATACAAGCTCATTTAAGGCGTCATTTTGAAACGGAAATGGACAATATAACAGGATTGGCAAATCAGAGGATTACGTTCAAATATTTAAAAAGAGTTATTAATTCAGATAAAGTTTGGGCTGCAATGTTAATAGGGATAAACAATTTTGAGCAATATAGAGAGATATATGGAGAGCTTGCAGCGGATAAGATGAAGCAAACATTTGGAGCGATTGCGCAAAAAGCATTAGGAGATGATTTTGTCGGAATAACAGCTGACGGAGAATTTTTGGTAATAACGACGCCATTAAAGGCAGAAACGATAGCAAAAGGTTTAGTAAACGGATTTAATTCTGCAGCAAAGAAATTTTATTCTGACGAAGATGCAGAAAAAGGATTTATAACGTTGTACGGAGATGATGTTCCAAATAGGAAAATCAATTTGGTTTCAATAAGTATAGGAATAATTTCCAACGAATACCGTAAAATCAGAGGATTAAAACAGGCATTACACTCGTTAATATCGGTAAAGAACATAGCAGAAGAAAATAAAACTTCGTCGTACATTTATGATAGACCAAAATTAGTTGCGGAAAATTCTGTAGAAATAAAAGATTATAACGCCAAGATACTTATTATAGAACAGGATTATGCACTTTCATTTTTGCTTGAAACAGGAGCAAAAATGAGGGGATTTGAGGTTAAAACAGTAAATAAATATGAAGAATTGACAGATGACTTTATTCCATCGGTAATTATACTGGACGCAGGTAATGCAGAGAGAATAACGGATTTAGAAATATGTCGAAAATTTAAGAAAGATACAAGATTTAAAAATTCCAATATAATAGTGACATCAATTATTCACGATAAAGATTCGATATTGAAATCTGGAGCAGATTTATATTTGCCAAAACCATATGAAATTTCGTTTATTTTTGAGTGGGTAGAGCGATTGATGACTAAATACAACAGTTAAAAGGAGCAATAATGAACTTCAAAATTAAGCAAATCTCAGTAACGGAAATAAAGTCAGATTTATTGATAGTAAATTTGTTTGAAGGAACGACACTTCCCGGAGGGGCAACAGGGGCAGTTGATAAAGAATTGTCCAATGTAATTTCGGATTTTGTTATCAAAAAGGAACATTTTACGGGAGAATTTGGAAAAATGTATTTGCTTCCCGTTCCGAACCATAAAATTCTAACAAAAGTTTTAATTGTAGGGTTAGGAAAAAGGGAAGAGTTTACGTTAAACAGACTGCGAGTTTTGGCATCAAAAGTAATTCAAAAAGTTAAGACAATGGAAAATGTAAAGAATGTTGTTTCAATGTTACATGGAGCGGGTTGTGCAGGATTTGACGCAGCAGCTTGTGCAAAAACAATTGTAGAAGGAACAATGATTGGAGGATTTTCATTTGACAAGTATAAATCAGATGTTAAAACCACCGTTGAAAACTTTACAATAGCAGAGTTTGACAAAAAGAATTATGAAAGAGCGGTTGTTGGTTTTGAAAAAGGATTGTTAATTGGAGATACGATAAATTATGCTCGTGAATTAATTAATGAACCTGCTCAAAATGTTACTCCTGCATATCTTGCAAGTATTGCGGAAGAGTTAGATTTAGATGAACTTAAAGTTTATGAAAAAATAGATATTGAAAATATGCAAATGGGTGCATTTGCCGCAGTGGCGCAGGGAAGTGCACATTCACCCAGATTTATTCATATGGAATATATGCCTAAAAAAGCGAAAAAGAAAATCGTTATTATTGGAAAGGGTATTACGTTTGATGCCGGAGGCTTGAACTTAAAACCTGCAAGTTCAATGTTAACAATGAAGGACGATATGTCAGGAGCTGCAACAGTTCTTTCAATTATGAGAAATATTAAAAAGTTCAAACCGAATGTAGAAGTTCATGCTTTGATTGCGGCTTGCGAAAATATGCCTAGCGGTTCTTCGTACAAGCAAGGAGATATAGTTACGGCAATGAACGGAAAGACAATAGAGATAGATAATACAGATGCAGAAGGCAGATTGACACTGGCAGATGCACTTTGTTATGCTCAACAGTTAAATCCGGACGTTATTATTGATATAGCAACATTGACTGGCGCTTGTATGGTAGCATTAGGAAGTGTTGCATCAGGCATTATGGGCAATAATGACGAACTTGTGAAAAAACTTATTAAATGCGGAGAAGAAAATGGTGAAAGACTTTGGGAAATGCCAATGTATCCGGAATATTTTGAAACATTAAAGAGTGACATTGCAGATATGAAAAATTCCGGCGGAAGAGGTGGCGGAACAACGGTTGCAGCATTGTTTTTACAAAATTTTGTTGATAGTGAAACCCCTTGGGCTCATATAGATATTGCAGGAACATCTGTTATTGATAAAGCAGTTCTTGAAAATCCGAAAGGAGTAACAGGTGTCGGTGTAAGAACGATTTTGAACTATATTTTATCCGAATAAATTTAATGAAGTTAATATTAAAAACCGCTTGTTTACGAGAACAGGCGGTTTTTAATATTTTATTTTGTTTCAACAGTTTGATTATTTATATTTTCGTAGCCGGTAAGGTTTGCAATTTGCTCACACCATTGACTGATAATTTCTTGTTCACTAAGTTCCCAAGAAATTGGAGTACCAATATTAATTTTGATATGTCCACGTTTTAAAATATTCCAATTTAATTCCTCTGTTCCGGTAATTCCGATAGGAAGAATGTCATTTTTTGCCATTTTGGCAATTGCAACAAATCCGCCTTTTATGTCATAAATTTTTTTGTCTTTACGAATACCGCCTTGAGGGAAAATACATAAGTGCCAATCTTTTGTTTTTAAAATGTCTTTAACCGAGCGAATTGTTGCAATTTCAAGTTTTTCCCTGTTTACGGAAAAAGCACATAGAGAAATAATAGCATCTCTTAATTTTGTTTCAAACAGCTCTTTTTTTGCCATAAAAGTCATAGGTCTTTTAACCGACATGAAGGAAAGGTGCGGGTCAAAATAAGAGATATGATTAGGCGCAACGATAATTCTTCTTTTTGGAATATTATTTTTTCCGGTAATGGTTATTTTATAAAATAATCTTGTGAAAGGAACAACCATAAAAAAGGTTGAAAAGAGTTGCCAAATATAGGTTTTAAAATTCAATCTTGATGAATCTATTCTTGCATAATTAATTTCTTTAGAATTTTTGCTATTAAGTTGTGTCATAGTGTTTCGTCCTTTTGTTATGCGGGTTTATATTCAAGCCCGGACATCGCTGAAATAGCCTCGCACCATTTGTTTATTGTTTCTTCAGCATCTCCGAATGGAATAGGATCTCCTATTTTAATAATAATTTTTTCTTTATGAAAACCTGTTGATTTAGGATTGGAATAGGTAATAGAAACAGGAATAATATCCGATTTTGTTGCTTTAGCAAGAGCGACAAAACCTCTTGAAACACTATTAATTTTACCGCTGGCATCACGAGTGCCTTGCGGAAAAATTGCTAACTTCCAAAAGGTTTTATTAACATTAATTGCAGTTTTTATGGTTGAAACTTCGAGTTTGGAACGATTGACAGAAAAAGCACCGCACCAATCCATAAGCCATCTGCTGAAAAAAGTTTCAAACAACTCGATTTTTGCCATAAATGCCAAAAATTGTCCGCTTGCCATGCCGATGATGAATGGATCCCAACCGGAAAAATGATTTGCTGCAACGATGTAAGGTTTTTTTGTTTTTAATTTTTCTTTTCCTATAACTTCAATTTTGTATAAAAACCTTATGTAACTACCTAAAAATACTCTTAATATAAGCCAATAAGTCAGCGCTCTCCATTTTCCAAAGTGTTCCGGCGGAAGTTTTGAAAAACTTTTTTCCATATATTTTTTTGTTAAAAACATTATCAAATCCTTTTGTTTTCAATTTTAACATAAAAAATGAAACTTTTTCCAATATTCAACAATTCAAAAAATTCTAATTTTAATTCAAATAACAATAAAAGGAATTGCTAAAAATAAGACAGTTGAAAAAAACATTATTTTATTGTAACATATCTTAAAAAAGTCCTATTAATATAGGATAAAAAATTTTTTATTCTGCCGTAGAATTAGAACGTAGAAAATAGAATTCAGATGCAGGGAAGGAAGGGTTATACCCTTATAGATAATGACTGACGGTTTTGGTACAGACTCATATAGCAAAGTAAAAAGGCTTTCGACAGAAGAACTCGAAAGGCTTTGGTATGCTTTTTTTGAGGATAAAAAGAATAAAAAATTGCGTGATCAATTGATTATTCAATATTTATATCTGACAAAATTCGTTATTGGTCGTATAAAAGGAAATTTACCCCCATCTTTTTCTGTTGATGATATTACAGGTTACGGAGTGGAAGGTTTAATTGACGCCATAGAAAAGTTTTCTCCTGATAAAGGTGCAAGGTTTGAAACCTATGCAATTATGCGAATTAGAGGCACAATTATTGATAAAATTCGCTCTCAAGATTGGTTGCCCAGAAGCACCAGAAAAAAAATAAAGGACGTAAAAGAAGCAGCAGAAAAATTACGTCAAGAACTTGGTCGTGCCGCAACATCGTCAGAAATTGGTGAAGTTCTCGGTATTGAAAAAGAAAAGGTAGATGCTATTCTTGCAGAATCTACTACAGTCGGCTCCCTTTATGATAAAAAAGGTTCGTCAGACGAAAGCATTGAAATTATTGATACTATTGAAGATACTAATTCAGTAAATCCTTTGGATAGATTGGAAGAAAAGGATACTAAAAAAGAATTACAAGCCGCTCTTAAAAGTTTGCCTGAACGTGAAAGAATGATAATGGTTTTGTATTATCAAAAAAACATGACTTTGAAAGAAATAGGGGAAACTATTGATGTTACCGAATCCAGAGTTTGTCAAATTCACGCTCAAGCAATTATGAAGTTGAAGAATATTCTTTCAGGTCAAAAAGCACAAAGAATGAAAAAAACTATTTGCTGAAAATTTTATTTTTAGCAATCTCTTTCAGTTTTTATATAAAATATTGAAAACCCCTAACTACACTCTTTGAATGCGGTTTGTTAACTTTTATTAAGAAAGATATATACAAAAAGACAATTTTTAAAGAGAGA
>CAZKAS010000026.1:0-23156 GCA_964550875.1 uncultured Muribaculaceae bacterium
CGCGTCCGCCCTTGAGGCAGACGAAGGGCTCGCAGTTCGACATATCCTTTATAACACGTCCGCTTTCGGCATCCTTTATGACAGTTCCGGGCGGAACCATTATAATAAGATCATCCGCAGTCTTTCCGTGAAACTTTTCGGGCATACCGTCTCCGCCGTTTTCGGCAACGAATTTGCGTCTGTATCTGAAATCAAGCAGAGTATTCGTACCTTCATCTATTTTGAAAACGATGTTTCCACCATTTCCGCCGTCACCGCCCGAGGGTCCGCCCTGAGCGACATATTTTTCGCGGTGAAAGGCAACGCAGCCGTTGCCGCCGTCACCCGCTTTTATGTGTATCGTTACATTATCTATAAACATAATATCTCCAAAGCAAGGTCACAGCCCTGCATTTTTTAATTTGCTTTTGTTAAAGCTTTATTCTCCGCACATTTTCAGAAGCTCAGCTTCACCTATGACATTTACGCCGAGCGACTGTGCCTTAGTGAGCTTTGAACCTGCATCGTCTCCGGCGACAACATATGAGGTTTTCTTCGAGACAGAACCCGATACTTTTCCGCCGTGCGATTCTATCAGCCTTGAGGCCTCATCGCGCTTCATATTCGGCAGAGTTCCTGTCAAAACAAAGGTCAGACCGGCAAATATCTCGTCCTTCTTATCCGATTCGAAAAAAGTCGAAACTCCGGCAGCCTTCAGCTTATCTATCAGGACACGTGTGTGCGGATGCGCAAAGTAATCAACTATATATCGCGCAGTTATGTCACCAACATCGTCTATCGCGCAAAGAGTCTCCTCATCGGCAGAAAACAGCTTTTCAATATCACCGAAGCGTGAAGCTATCACCTGTGCCGCCTTTGCACCCACCTGACGTATTCCGAGCGCAAATATGAACCTCGCAAGTCCAGCGGATTTTGATTTTTCTATGGCTTCGATGATGTTCGCCGCGCTTTTTTCACCCATTCGGTCAAGTGCAGCAAGCTCTTCTGCGTTCAGAGTATACAGATCCTCTATTCCCTTCACCATTCCCGAAGAGTGCAGCTGAGCGAGCAACGCAGGACCGAGACCGTCTATATCCATCGCATCCTTTGAAGCAAAGTGTATGAGATTTCGCATGAGCTGTGCCGGACAGTCTGAATTTGTGCAGCGGTATGCCGCACTTCCGCTTGAATTTTCATCGTCTATATCTGCGATCACCGCTTCACCGCAGGACGGACATACCTTCGGCATATCGAACTGCTTCTCATCGCCGCTTCGCTTGTCCCTTACAACCGAAACGACCTCGGGGATTATATCTCCTGCCTTGCGGACTATCACCGTGTCACCGATCATTATATCGCGCTCTCTGATAAAATCAAGATTGTGCAGAGTCGCTCTCGATACCGTAGTTCCTGCCAATTTCACTGGTTCGAGCACCGCATTCGGAGTCAGCACTCCGGTTCTTCCGACCTGTATTACTATATCAATAAGCTTCGTCTCTTTTTCCTCAGGCGGGAACTTATATGCAACAGCCCACTTCGGAGTCGATGTGTTCTCACCGATAGTCCTTCTCAGCGCAAGAGAATTTACCTTTATGACAACGCCATCAATACCAAATGGCAGCTCAGGACGCATTCTTCCGATCTCCTCGATCTGAGCAATGATCTCATCGGCAGTCTTGACCGTCTTGATGTACGGAATAGTCACAAATCCGACAGATTCAAGCCATCTCAGGCTCTCGTCATGATCCGAAAATTCCTTTGTTCCGGTCTGATAATTGAAAACAAATATATCCAGTCCTCGTGACGCGCATATTTTCGAATCGAGCTGTCGAAGCGTTCCTGCCGCGGCATTCCGCGGATTCGCAAATAACGCTTCCCCCTCAGTTTCCCTACGCTCATTCAGCCGTTCAAAGCTCTTTTTTGACATATAAACTTCGCCGCGAACTTCTATGACAGGCTCATCTGTATCTATATTGAGCGGTATCGACCGCACCGTGCGAAGATTTGACGTAACATCTTCACCGACTATACCGTTTCCTCTGGTCGCGCCCCTTACAAGCTTTCCGTTCTCATATCTCAGCGCACACGATAATCCATCGATCTTGCATTCGACTGTATATTCACAATTCTCATCGACTGCCTTTGTACGTTCCACAAAGGCACGAACTTCATCATAATCAAAAACATCCGAAAGGCTGCCGAGCGGAACAGTATGCACGACCTCGGGAAATTCTTTGACAGCCTCACCGCCGACACGCTTCGTCGGGGAATTTTCGCTCGCCAGCTCCGGAAATTCATTTTCAAGCTCAACCAGCTCACGAAACAGCATATCATAGTCATAATCTGATATTTCCGGGTCATCGAGAACATAATATCTTCTCGAATGATATTCAATAAGCCGCGACAATTCGTCAATGCGCCGTGCGGCATTCGTTTCGGTCATCAAAACACCTCCAACAGGATAGAACTACACGATATATATTATACCACATTTTCGGAGAAATTTAAAGGCTTTTTTCTTAATTTTTTCGAAAAAATCAAAATTATTCCGAGATCTATATTGACTTTTCGGTTGATTTCTGATAAAATAATTATATAATGATTCTGGAGATGGGAGATTTGAAAATGTATTACACACTTGACCGATTCGAAGAAGAGTATGCCGTCATGATCGGCGATGATGAAACAGAAATACTAATTGAAAATAAAATATTAGGAAATTGTAACGAAGGTGATGTTTTCGAAATGATCGATGGGAAGTATAAATATCTTAAAAACGAAACCGAAATGCGAAAGAATGAAAACCACGATCTCATGAAAAAATTGCTTTCAAGAAAAAAATGAGAACCGTCAGCATTAAGCCAAAGTATTAAGTTGATGAAAGTCATCAGCAAATTGCACAACCAAAAATATTTCAAGCAGCACACGAAAATCGTTTTCGTGTGTTTTTTTGTAATTTTTCATGTGTTTTATCGATTTTCGCTCGTATACCAAAATCCAATCAACCACGTATTTTGTGCAATTTGCCGATAAAATTCAAAGCTGCCATGCTGCGGCTCAAACAGAGATCGCGACTCATTTTCTATCTGACATTTCCCTGCTTCGACGGCGGATAGCCAAAGCGTTTTTTGTATGCCGTTGCAAAATTCTTCGCATCACTGAACCCTGACTTCTCTGCCACTTCAAACACGGTATCGTATCCGGCATTGAGTAGTGACTGAGCATATTCGAGCCTTATGTCGTTTATATATTTTTTTGGCTGAATGCCAAGCTCGGATTTAAAAAGCTTTCTTAGCCATGTGCCGCTCATGTGCAATTCCTCGGCAATAGATGTTACAGACAACGATGGGTCGGAATAGTTTTGGAGAATGTACTTGACCGCCGCAGAGACCGGAGTGCTCATCTTTTCAGGTTTAACGCCAAGCTCTGAGCGTATTAGCGCAAATATCTCATAAAGTACCGCAGAAGCGCGATATTTTCCGCCGGGTTCGCGAGATCTCCATTCGAATAGTGCCTTTTCAAACAGCGGAAGATATTCATCATAATTCAACTGAAGTACTTCAATATCATAGCTTACAAAATTTGTTATATTGAAATGAAAAACTATCATCTCATCATTCCAAGCCTTGCGCATATATGCCGTATTCGCCGGGAAAAACGTCAGATCGTGCTTTTGAAGATGTATGATCCTGCCGTCTTTTTCTATCTTAGCATCTCCGTTAATCCTCAGCGACAGCGCACAGAATGGTCTGGCTCGTGTTTTGGTTGTCTTCGAGCCTTTTTCATCAAAATAGAGCACATCTTTCAATTGAAACTGAAGATCATCATGGTCAAAGATCACTGGTTTACCCTCCAAATCTAACTTATCTGCTTATTATTATACCATAACAACTATGTGATGTCAAGCAGAGAAACAAAAAAGCTGCCGCTTTATCGACAGCTCGCGTCAACTGGCAAAGCATGAGATCAAATCGGCACTCTCAAGAACAATAAATCGTGTAAATTTTAAGTTTTTTGCAAGTAAAAGCCGACTAAATCAACTTTTTTTCAAAGCCTTGTGAAGCCGGGCATAATTGATTTGAAAATGCTCAGACATTCACCGTAAGCCGATTTCGCCATCAGACAAATTTATAAAATAAAATCGAACGCATCCAACCGAATCAGCCTCTTTTCGATACGGCACAATAATCGATCACGACCTCAAAACCGAATTTTTCCATACAAAAAGCTGTTAAATATCAAGCTTCGAAAAATTCCCCGTCAATTAATAAGCCCAATCCTGAGAAATTATAAACAGCAGTATAAAAATATCGTTTAGAAATTTCAATCAAAAAAAGCTAAATCAGTCTATTGAAGACAAACTTCATCTTCAAGATTACACTCCATCAAAACGACTAATTTTAGATTTCCAAACACCTATAGCACACCTTTTCAGAAGAGTTTTGAATTGTTTTGTTACCCCTTCGTGCAACTTAATGTGTAGTTTTTATGTTTACTTTGTCAGCAGCCTGAATCGGTTTCCTCGGTAATCGGAGCTGTTGGCTACAGCAAACAATACCGACTTTAGGATATTATTTGGCGGAAATTCGGATCATGGCGGCGATGGTCCAGGGCTTTATTCACCGTGTTGGCAAACTGAAACTGCTGCCCCATCTTAAAAACGGAGCAGCAGTTTGTGCATTTTTAATATAAAATTTCAAGCTAAAACTTATACTCAGTCTGAGCTGTCATTTTCATTGATAAGCTTTCAACAAACTATCAGAGAATTATTGTCTTGTCGTTCTTCGAGTTCTTCGAGAGCGAGTAGTCACGGACATAGGTCTTGTCACCTGCATGAATGGTGAGCTTATAGTCTCCGTAGAAGCCGCGGAAACCTATATGTCCTGCGTTCGAAGCGATGGTAGCAGAAGTATGCCAATCCTCGTGTATGAGCTTCTTGAGCATCTTGAATGCCGGCTTTTCGGTCATATCGAAGCGCATGAGACCGCCAAAGAACTTATTCTCACCTGCTGTCATATCGCCCTGAGGAGCAAATGCCGCATAGCCGTCAACAACGTTCCAATAGATGACAGCTTCCATATTCGGATGGCTGAAGAATATTGAATATACATTCTTGATGAGCTCTGCCTGTACCCACTCGTCATCTTCGTTTCCGCTATATGCCGGGATGGTCATCTCGGTGATCTGCTCAGCCTTACCAAGTCTTGCGTAGTTGTCCATGAGCGCATAGAGCGATGCGGGATTGTAACGTTCGTTTGCTGCTCTTGCCTCAGCGTCAAGCATGAAGAAGCTGTGGAACTGCATACCAATGGAATCGAGATGAGTTACTCCCTCGCGGAGAAGACGCTCGATCTGCATATAATAATATGTACGATTCGACATATTCGGTCCCCAGATATTGTAATCGTTTATGACCAAATGATTGTTATGGAGATACTTATCAGCAGTTCTAAAGCTCCAATCAACGAAATCATCCTCATAGAAGAACTTCATATGTCCTGCCTGGAGAGTTTCGTTAGTGACTTCCATCATCGGTATTCTGCGCGAATAACGCTCTGCGATCTCAGCAAATCTCTTTTCGAGGTAGTACTTCTGCTCGCGAACCGTCAGCTTGCGAACCCAATCAGGGCTCCAAGCATCATAGTTGAGGCAGTGGAGCTTAGGCTCGATACCCTTCTCTTCGCAGTAATTTACGCAGAGATCTGTAGCCGGGCGACGGTATATCTTCGGCGAATCAACATCGTAACGGGTCTTTCCCTGCTCAGGCTCATTGTCACGCCAGTAGAACGGAACAGTCGCGAGATTGAATATCTCCGGGAACTTTTCGCGGTATATCTTATTCTTCTCCTCGCACTCAAATTCATCAAGCATGAAGATGTTTGCACCGAATTTAAATTCGTGATTTACCTGCTCGACCTCTACGGTAACATTTTCCGGAAGTGCGCTTCCGTCTGCGGTCTTAAGGGTAATATCTGCATTGCCCTTTCTGTTGAGCTCGATACCCGACTTTACGCGGACATCAGTAAGCTCCTTTTGCTCATTGAAATACTTCAAAGCTGTATCTTTTCTTGCCATGATTTTTCTCCTTTATGAAAAATATATTGTGTTATTATTATAGCACACATATGCGGTTAAATAAACTCTTTTTTCGAAAGAGTGAGTTTGATTTTCGAAAGTTGGAAATGTTCTTGAAATATTGAGCATATTGACGTTTTAAGACTAACCTTTATAAATTTTATTAGCCAAAATCGTTTGTTCACAAAATGTATGTATATTTTTGGATATGCATATGCTATAATTATAGTGTAAGAAAAATTAGTGCGCAGTAACACTTTTCTTCACATGGCAACCCAAAATTTTATAATTTTCAAGGAGGCAAATTCTATGAAAAGGAAATTTGCAGTTACGTTAGCTCTCGCTCTCTCTATCATGGCAGGCTCACAGATTGTGGCTGACTCCTATGAAGTAATGCCGGCAGCCGAATGGTGTATTGATAACCCATCTGGTGGTGGTCATTACTGGAACGATACAGGAGAAGATATTGAATACACAGATTACTGCGATTATTTCCATTTTCGCGTGGTAGATGTATGCAAAAAATGCACATATTGTGGCAAATTAGGTGAAGTAATCGAAACTTACCACGACACAGAAGACCATCACTTTGTAAGTTCTTCATATACTGATAAAGATGGAAACACACATTACACAATTTCATGTGCAGAGTGTGGTCATATCTATGACTAAGTTTTAACAGCATCTCCAATCAGCATTTGCTGTTTGGAGATTGAAAGGATTACAAGCATGAAAAATAAATTCTTATTACTTTTTTTCGTAATTTTATTTGTGTTTGTCTCGGTTGTGTCATGTGGAGAAATATCAATTGAGCCCGACCATATTTATTTGTCAAAAAGGATCGATATAGACAGCAAAACGATCCGCACAACCTTTGTCTCTCAAAATGGTGAAATGGCATTCTGTGTTACCGAGGCAGATGATACGAATGCAGTCAATGTCACAAAAATAAAGACCTATGATCGCGATTCGGATTCATTTTCTTCGACAGAATTGAAGCCGTATTTTGACGATGAGCTGGATATGAATATACTGAACATAACTGCTACTCCGGATGGCGGATATTTTGCTCAGACCTCATATTCCAAATATATTCCTGAAAAAGATGAGTCCGAAGCAGTATATACAGGTTTTACAAAATACGATTCGGACGGTAATGCCGTCTTTTTTAAATCGGCAGATTCATATCCTTCCGTAGCCCCCGATCCTTCGCTTACTGAATACACCGAATACGCAGCATTCAGAGCAGCGCAAGATTCAATATCCGATGCAGACGGAAATATATACATTATTTTCAAAAAGCTTATCGGATATTCGGAGCGCAATGATACTATCTATACGGAATATGACGAAAACATAACTATCCTCTCGCCAGAAGGCGAATTTATAACAGCTTTATACGAAAGCGACTTGGACGTATACGGTCTGTCAAACTGTAGCTTCGCGTTAGACTCTGACAAAAGCATAATGATAGTCGAAAACCAATTCGGATCATATCACACTCGGTATATCGACATCGAAAACGGCTGTTTGACTCCTGCCGAGCCGACCTATAAGCCATATCTGCTGATATATTTTGACTATGACGGAAATTATTACTATCAGAACAGCTTTGGATTTTACAATATCGTCAAGGACGAAAACGGTAATCCTTCCGAAAATCTGATATTCGACTGGGCAACAGTTGGAATAAGCACGAGCATTATCAAAAATATGATCGTAAAAAATGAATCAGAGCTTTTTATTGAGATACTTGACGGAGAGCTTCCCGAATATTATCACGTCAAGAAATTCGACATAAGCGAAGCACCCGAACGCATAAATCTCACGATAGCTATAGACGGTGCAAAAGCCACGACAGTTTCGATGACAAAGTTTTTCGATGCGGTCAGCAGATTCAACCGTTCCTCGGATGAATACCGCATGGTATTCGTTTCCTACAGCTCTACGGAAGGCGGTCTTTCGGCATCGCAGAAGCTTGCAGACGATATTTCATCAGGAAAAGTTCCTGACATGATCGTATTCGATGGCGATCTGTCATATGAACTGCTGCAAAAGAAGGTCAAATTTGCAGACCTATACAAATATCTCGATAGCGATGAAGAATACAGCCGCGACAACATAATCTCGTGTCTGTACAAGCCATATGAAACAAGATCAGGAAAGCTCAACTGCATTGCAACAAGCTATTCAAACTACACTTTATCGGTCGATACCGCGATAACCGGCAACATTGACGGGTGGACTGTTGCGGATATGCTCAATATAAATGCTTCGCTCGGAGATGACGAATATTTCATGGCATTGTCCTTTGATGACCGTGAATCGGCTTCCGAAGCTGTATTGTCAGAACTTTTAAGCGGAATCATCCCTGAATTTGTCGAGCTTGAAAAAGGCAAATGCGATCTCACCGGACTTTCCGAGCTGCTTGAGCTCTGTAAGACTGCGAAGCTGTATAATACATTTGGGCGCGAGATAGATGAACAGCAAAATGCCAAGGTCGCGGTCGAAGCCACCGATCTTAACAACATATACACATATTACGAATCGCTCGTTCTGGGTATCCAAAACAAAACCAATGTAGGCTATCCGGGAACAAAAGAAAAGAGCTCCGGCTCGGCGGTACTACTGAATGCCGCAGTTGCCGTGACAAAGAGCTGCGACCATCCGGAGATCGCGTGGGAACTGATAAAAGAAGTTTTTGTCGAGCTCGAAAATGAGTGGAGCTTCGGAAATCAAAAGCTTCCGCTTCCGACAACTATTCTTCCAGCTACTCACAATTCGGTCGATGTGATGAACAGCTACAGCGGCAAGGCATTGCTTATAATGAACGCCAAAGGATACACCGGTATGCGAGGCAAATTGTCATTGACACCGATACCTTCGGATGGAAAAGCGATAGAATTTACCGCTGAGAACAATCAGTATCTTATCGATTCTATCGAAAATTACGACAGAGTGATCATAAGATACTATTCGATAAGCAGTATGATAAAGGAAGAAGCGTCATACTATTTCTCCGGTGCAAAATCTCTCGATGAAGTCGTAAAGATCATAACCGACCGCGTTGAAACGCTCGTGAGCGAACAATTTTGATACAGATAAAAAATAAAAAGAGCCTGATCCCTGTCAGGCTCTTTTCGGCATCGTGCCGAACTTACGGTTTTCTTCCGTCCCCCAATTTATCGCACGCACTTTACGTGCGTCACCACCAGTCGGTGTTTACGTTCCAAAGCAGAAAATATTCCGCTCAAATTCGACTGTGGTGTTTGAATGTCAAACGACAAAGCTCTCTGAACTTTTGAATGCTGCGGCCTGTGGATCCATTCCTCGCTTTACAGATAACAAATCAGTATTTGTCATCCGATCCAAATTTATCTCCCGCTATCATTCCAAAGTACGAAATATATTTCCATAGGAGCATTTTAAGCGGCTTTAATTAGCTGTTATGATGACTGAAGCCTTATTTCATCGAGACGATCACAGCTTCACCGACATTTCTGTTCATAAACTTTACGAACAGATCTACGCTCGTGTCGGGACTTTCATCAAGTCTGCCTTCATTTATAAAATATCCGCTTATGCCGTTATGACTTTTTGCATATCCTGCAAATCTTATTGCGCTTATTTTAACGTTCGAAGCGCGATCTCATGCTGTCAATCTCTTTTATCACCGACTTTTTAGAAGATAAAATTATTATTTCACATATTTTCCTCACCTTTCCTGCACGAGCTTGTGCGATGAATGATTTTATCTGCCCTTTGGCAGATAACGGTCAAAGCAGCACCGAGCCAGAATGCAGATACGCCGATCACGGCATACATCCGCTCTCCTTCGGCGATCAGTAGCGAACCGCAGCAGTCACCTGCCATAAGCATTTCTGATGCTTTCACCGCTTCAAAAAGAATACACACACCGGTGAAAAGACACATATTGACCAAAACAATGCAGGTATTTATTATTTTTTCATACCGTCTTCGCCGTTTTGCGATACGCTTCATTATTTCGTCAACCCAAATTTCTGTTCTACCGGTCATCTTTACCCTCCTCCATTTCAAATCGAGGTCGCTTTTTGACCCTCTCACTATATATAAATACAAAAAATCAAAAATCCTTTCACCCAAAATAAAAAAATATGAGCCGTTTTTATTTAAACGACTCATTTTTTATTCGATCACTTTTTTTAATCTTGGTGTCAGCAGCTTCAACACGAAAATACAAACGATGAGCATCGATGGGAAAAAATATCCGATTATCTTAAATACTCCGCTCGTCGATATTAAAAGATTATATATCGCGTGGAAGCCTGTGCATACGCCGAGCATTCCGAGAGTTCCGGTAAGTACCAGCCAATCTCTTTTTAGCACGTATGAGATACATATTCCGGTAAATATCGCGCAAAGAAGATGCAATGCTCCGGCTGAAAATCCGCGCACGAACAGAAATGTGAAATTCTCTGCTCCGTTTTTTGTCAGGTAGCACACATTCTCAAAGGTCGCAAATCCAACTCCTATGGCTATAGCTGCGCTCGGCAGATCCTTTGACTCAGGCTCAAAAATCAGGAAATAAAGTATCAGCGGAAGTAGCTTCATTATCTCTTCGCAGACAGGAGTTATCTCGATCACCGTGACATCCGCTCCGACATCGTAATATGCCATAAAGAAGCTGTTTACGTATGCCGAGAGCAGGCTCACCGACATCCCGATCAGCAAAAAGAGAACGAACTGCCTTGCACGTCCTTTTACGAAAAAAAGCGACATTATAAGCGGTATGGCAAGACAGATAAAAATATTTTCTACGTATGTCATTTTTTCAGCTTCTCCCTAACCGTCAACGGCAGTATTAGTGCATAGGATAAGGTAAACAGAATATCTATTGCGAAATAAAGATTGAACTTCGTAAAATCCGATGTATACCATGATACTACGTAAAGTATTATCTGTAAGGTCACACAGAACAACAAGCAAATATCAACCTTGCACTCTCCAAGCTTATTTTTTATTCTGAAAAGCGCAAAATATATAATGCTGCCGACAGCCACGGCAAATATCGAAGAAAAGAAATACGAAGTGCCGAAAAGGCACATACCAACTATATTTACTACCGCATACAATGATACCAGAAACGGGATCAGCGAAAATCTGAGCTTTACACCTTCATTTCTGTATATAAGAAGTGAAAGAGAGAAAAAATATGCTGCCAGCCACGATATTTCGGAAACATAGAATACTCGCGGAATATCGCCTCTTATGACTATATGAAGGGTATAATAAAGCGATCCCATCATAAAGGAGGCATATGAAAACGAAAGTATCAGGCATCTTATATCTTTATTTCTGACACCGAAAAGCATCGCCATCAGCGAGCATATACACATTACGGTTACTTGAAAAAAATTATCTATTATCTCAAAGTTCATCTTTTGAATCACTCATGCTTTTCTTAGCATTCAATCGTCTACGCAGACGATAAAGCAGCACGGTAACGCAAATTCCGAGCAAAAACGACAGTAATGCCATAAAAATATAGCCTACAGAATCGTTGCTTACCAGAAGACTTGCCGCACTCGAAGCAACGCTCTGTGAGCTTCCGGACAAAAGTTCGGGCACTAAGCTTCCGACACACATACAAAGCAATATCGTACAAACAGCAAATACCGAATCTATAGCATTTTGTTTTTGTTTGTTTCTTTGAAGCTTGATCTGTGCAGTTCGTTTATGTATCATATCAATACGTTCTCTATCAGTCAGCATATACAAATCCTCCCGATTCTAAAATATTTTTAAGACTGACTTTTCCACGGTGAACGAGATTCGTTATCTGCTGTTCACTTTTTTTCATGACCTTTGCAGCCTCTGAATAGCTCATATTTTCGAAATAAACCAAATAAAGTGCCTCACGGTATTCGGCTTTAAGTTGATTCATCGCCATATAAAGATTGGTGTCACGTTCGGTTTTTATTACCTCTGTCTCTGCAAGAGCATCGCTCTCAGGCTCAAATACCAATTCATCCAAGCCAAAAAACGGTATCTTATGCTTTTGCTTTTGCCTAAGAGCCAGATTACGCGCAGTTTTGAAAAGATATGCTTTGAATGTACCGTTTTCCTTTATCGGACGCTCCTTCGCGAAAATAAGCGAAAAAGCTTCGATCATAATATCCTCTGAATCATGTATGTTTTTCAGATAGCCATTTATATAAAGTGTAAGCACACTGCCGTATTTTTCGACAAGAATATCCGCTGAATCCTTTTTTCCATCAATATATTGCTTATATGCTTCTTCATCCGAAATTACCATCTATCCCACCCCCAATGATAATTTTAGTATACACTCATATTATATAACATTAATTCTTCTTTTGTAAGTACAGCCTGTTAATTTTTCTTAAATTTTAAAAGGACGCTGTATATTTGAGATATACAGCGTCACATTACAAATTTAAAATTGTCTTATAGCCGGCATATAATCGAAATTATCTGCGATAGCTCTGATCGAGCGGCATACAGGCTGTGCATTTGTCGAGAGACCGTCATGATGCTGAACCGTGAGCCACATACAAGAGCCGAAGAACGGACCGATAGTACGTACCATCTTTGTGTATCTGCCTATGCAGAGGAACAAGAAGGGGATGTCGAGCTCACGTCTCAAACGCTCGATTATGCGGAGATTTTCAAGCTCCTGATCTTCTGTGTCTGCCGCAGTAACGATCTTTGAAATATCGGCTCCGCGTTCCATATGGGCAGTTGCTATGCGCATGACCTCATCGGAATCTATAAATTTCATGACATGCGATGACATAAGCACTTCACCGCCGACATCATGGACACGCTTTATAGAATCCTTTTGCTTCTGTATTGCGACCGCATCGGTAGTGAGTTCAAGCGGAGCGACCGAATACATATCGCCTCTTATATCGGCCAACGTTGCACCGCATGAGAGCATCTGCATGAGTCCTTCGAACAGCTCGTCATCCGATTTTCCGCCGTTTATGCCTGTGCGGTAATTTGTGACGTATATCGGCTTTTGACCCATTTCGTTGAACAGTGCCTTGAGCTTATCGTCTGTGCGCTGTGCGTGATCGACGACTTCAAGCTGGAAGCCAAATGCATCGCAACCATCGAACATTGCATTTCTGACCGTTTTCACTGCATTTCCTATATCATGTTCCTGGAGCATACAGGTGATGAGCGGACGATTTTGATGTAAAAATGTTGGTTTCTGTATCATGATGTTTTCCTTATTATTTATTTCTGAGAATATCGCGACCACCATCGATGAGGAAGTTTACACCGTTGATGAATGCGCCCTTCTCGCTTGCTACATACATTATGAGATCGACTATCTCCTGCGGCTCTGCCGCACGTCCGAGCATAGTCTTCATTCCTGCCATTCCGGGACGTGTAAGTACCGGACCGGGTGCTACTGCTACACAGCGGACATTATATTTTGCACCTGCGAGTGCGATGGATTTTGTCATTCCATTCATGAGTGCAGATTTCGAAGCGGAGTATGCGACATCTTTGAAATCGCCCTCCTGACCTGCGATAGAACCCAGATGGATGATGACACCCGAATTCTGCTTTGCCATCTGCTTCATGACTGCGTGGTCGAAATAGAGTGCGCCCTTGAGGTTGACATCAATTCCGAAATCGTAGACATCTATCGGAATATCCTGGAACTCACCGCCGACTCCGCGAAGTCTTGTCTCAGCACCGCCCGCGAAATTGATCAAAATATCGATAGAACCGAAGCGTTCAACTGCCTTGTCGCGTGCCTCGCAGACCTTTTCATAGTCGCGTATATCTATGCAGACTCCGATGACATTCGAATTGATAGTCGAAATCTCGGCTACACAGCTATCGAGCGCATCCTTGTTTATATCAACAAGAACAACGTTCGCACCTTCCTTCGCATAGCATTTTCCTGCTAAGAAACCCATTCCGGAAGCTCCGCCTGTGATAAGTACTGTTTTTGCCATTTTAATTATCTCCTATAAAAATTATTTATTTCTGAGAATATCGCGTCCACCGTCTGCAAGGAAACTTACACCGTTGATGAATGCGCCCTTCTCGCTTGCTACATACATTATGAGATCGACTATCTCCTGCGGCTCTGCCGCACGTCCGAGCATAGTCTTCATTCCTGCCATTCCGGGACGTGTAAGTACCGGACCGGGTGCTACTGCTACACAGCGGACATTATATTTTGCACCTGCGAGTGCGATGGATTTTGTCATTCCATTCATGAGTGCAGATTTCGAAGCGGAGTATGCGACATCTTTGAAATCGCCCTCCTGACCTGCGATAGAACCCAGATGGATGATGACACCCGAATTCTGCTTTGCCATCTGCTTCATGACTGCGTGGTCGAAATAGAGTGCGCCCTTGAGGTTGACATCAATTCCGAAATCGTAGACATCTATCGGAATATCCTGGAACTCACCGCCGACTCCGCGAAGTCTTGTCTCAGCACCGCCCGCGAAATTGATCAAAATATCGATAGAACCGAAGCGTTCAACTGCCTTGTCGCGTGCCTCGCAGACCTTTTCATAGTCGCGTATATCTATGCAGACTCCGATGACATTCGAATTGATAGTCGAAATCTCGGCTACACAGCTATCGAGTGCATCCTTGTTTATATCGACAAGAACGACATTCGCGCCTTCTTTTGCATAGCATTTTCCGGTAAGAAAGCCCATTCCGGAGGCTCCGCCTGTGATAAGTACTGTTTTTGCCATTATATTTTCCTCCCAAATATATTATGGTTATAGTATTATATCACAAGTATCAGAAAATTACAAGATTGTATACTCCGAAAAAGCGATACTATTCTATTTTTTATATGCGGTTCATCCATATAGGGCTAATACATTCGAAACGTCATTAGATCAGCTTTGCTTTGAGATAATAATAAAAACTACTGCCGAAAAGGCTTTATACCAATTCGGCAGCTAAAATTCGATTTAAATATATTACCGAAACGATAGATCCGGCAGTTCGATTTGTGTGTTATTCAAAGTTCATCACCGAAGCTAAATATTGATTATGATGCTTGGTATTGCGAGCGATGATCTGCCATTGGTGGAGACGGAGGGAATCTCTTTAATTGTTTTGCTGTATTTCAGTACATTCCAAGCCCTTCAAAAAGTCTCGGTTTTACGCTACATTTAAGAGATTTCGCTCCGTATCATGCCGATGGCAAAACACAAAAATTTCGTGTAAACGTGTAAAAATCGTGTACGGCGTGTATGAAAGAACGGCGGGATTTCCACCGCTTTCTCTTAATCCTTCCGCTCCACCGCGATTCCGATCCGGATCAGCCGCTTTAGCTCTGTCTGCATCGGAAGCCCTTCAATCGCGTCGAGAATATCCTTGTCGGTCTTCTTGTTGAGCTTCAAGCCGATGAACCGCGTGTTCGCCTTGTCGTACTTCTCCTGCGGAGTTACTTTTTTCTCACCGATAAAAATCACGTCCTCTCTTGACATTTGGGGCAAAACGTGATATAATATAAACGAAGCGGGCGGCGGCAAGTCCGCCCGATTCATTTTTTGTTGCGGAAGCTTTGCTTATTTCTCAAGCAGAGCTTCTATTTCTTTTATAGCTTCATCAATGTCTTTGCTTTTTTTAAGTATTGCCAGCACCATTTCAAGAAGCTTTTTGAATTGAAAATCTGTCATGTTCTCTTCCATTCGGTTCTCCTTTCTCGTCTTGCCCCGGTACTGTGGTCTTTCCTGATCACATATATATTATACCATAAGTTTAACCTATTGTCAAGAGGTTTTGCGAAATTTCTCCGAAAACAAATGTAAATATATAATGAACATTGAGCGGAAATGATTTGAGTATCGGTATGCTGTTTTGTTATGCTTCACACATCGGAAAATTAAAATCTGTAAAAGCAACCGCAAATCTGCTTTTTTTGCAAAAATTCATTGACATAAATCCAACACTGTGATATAATAATAGTGTGACATTAAAATATACTAAGGAGGTATTACTATGGCTTATTCGGCTGTTGAATTGAGAAATAGTAAGATAACCAGACAGTATGAATACATTGAAACAACCGAATCCGAAACTACCGAAATCACCGAACAAACCGAATCCGAAACAAATTAACGCTGCCGCAGAATAGTTCCGCGGCAGCGTTTTCTTAATCACCTCAGCACATTCTCCGCGCCGATCGGATTGCTCTTCATCCACTCATTCATTTTTGCCACAATATCATCTATGAGTTCGGAGAGCTTTTCTGCTGACACAAACCATGTCAGCCAGTTATATCGTGCATAAAGCCATGCAATAACTTGCTGCTTTTTAAGCTGCCCGGTCTTAGCACCGTAGAGCCGCTCAGCTTCGACCGCGAGTGACATCAGCACTGAGTTCAGGATCTTCTTCCGTTTCGCCGGCGATGCCAGTATCAGTACCACAATTACTGCGATTACAGCAAGTACCAATATCGCCCAAGGGATCATTTCCGATATACCCATTTTTCTGTACCTCCCGATTTTCGGTTATTTTAATTATACTGCCAAGCGCGAGCTCGACCGCGCCGACGATACCGCCGACGCTGTACGCCGCTGTGAAATCCCCACCGCTAACTGCTTGTAATACCGCCACAAAGGGCAGATACACGGCGATATAGACAAGGACAGCGATTATCAGTCGTTTTAGGTATCTCATTTGCTTTCATGCTCAAGATCCACAATGCGCCTTTCGTGGTCTTCCAGTTGGTTGTATATACGCTTGTGCGACTCTTTGTTGCTGTCCTTTTGCTCTATCAACTCGGTTTTTACTTGTTTTATGGTATCGTCCAAGCTTGTCAATGTCTTGACGAGCTTAGCAAGCACCCCGCCAAGCGTTACAAGACAGCCCACAATAGCAATTATTGCCGATAAGGTTTCCCATGTCATTCAACCACCACCCAGCTGTTTATCTCTTTGAGCAATATCCGCCCTTCTTTTACCTTAGAAACAGTACATATCGTGCCGACCAGTCTGTCGGGGACATTTTTGCCATTGCTATAGATGTCCCCGCGCTTGATTGTATATTTATCGCCTACTTTATGTTGCATCAGCTCCGGTACGGTTGCCTGACACACCGAGTATATGCCGGCAGCATTAGATATACCAAGGTACTCAGCGGCATTTATGCGCTTACTCCCACGTCTGGTCTCAAAGTGTAGGTGCTTGCCTGTAGACTGTCCTGTCGACCCCTCAATGCCGATACAATCGCCTACAGCGACATACTGTCCAACCGTCACATTACGCCTTGCCAAATGGCAGTAGTAGATAGTTACACCATCGTTGCCGGTGACAGCGACATAGTTGCCCCATTGCCATGTTGCATCTGACTTGTCGGTTACTATACGGCTACGCACTACCTTGCCGCTACTGACCGCTATAACCTCATCGCCGTTGCCTATATCCGTGTCGAGCCCGACCAGATCAACGCCACCGTGAAAGCTGTTCTTTTGCCCTGTGACCGGATGTGTCCTGTAGCCATATCCGCTTGTAAGGCGACATCTTTGTGATTTAAAAGGTAGCATATATCCCTCCACTAATTAGTTACCCTTACTGCTGCCGATGAAAAAGCACATCAGCAGTATACCAAACGTGACTCCTGTAAAAACACCTATCAAATATGCCATAGTACAAATTGACTCCTTTGTATATCATAATGCGGCGATCTCTGCGTCACACGCTACACACCGTAGGCGATACCAGTCTATTATCTGTTGGACATTGTTGCAGGATGTTTGGGGTATACCCGGCCAGCACCGATTATCCTCATCCAAGAGCGGTCGCGGAATTGAGCCTGCGAAATTCCGGAACTCCGTAGCCACATTGTCTTCGCTCAGCACCGTGCTCCGCAGGGCATTGTACCGCTGTTTGAGCTCGGTCTTTTTATGAGTTAAGATAAGCTCGAACAGTCTGTGATTCTCCGCGATTGCAGTGAATAGCGTGTCTTTTGTAGCTGTTAGAAACTTTTTACCGTCCCATTGCAAGCCATAAGTGCTATCCATGTCATAAGCACCGAAGAACCACTTTGTACCATCGTAAGTATTTAACAAGTAATTTTTGCCCACCATATCATCACCGCGCACCATTGCCACAAGTATGTAGTAGTCAATTGCGGACTCCCAATCCAACATACCAGCTATTGTTGTGTCAAGATCGTTACCGTTGCTATTTATGCAGGCAGTAATCAAATTGTTTACCGATGTGACCGCCCATGCAGTATTTGACTCATCGGTGATGTACTCAATTTCGAGGTCACTTTCGCCATCCAAGGTAGCTGCTGCTTTGAAAAGATTTGCTTCACAGGTATTGCCGGCGCACAAAATACACTCATTCGTGCCATCTCCCATGCCCATCATCCAGTCATCCTTGGGCACATTTAGTGTGTATACCCCATAGTACACCCCATTGATAGTGATGCAAATCGGAAAACCATCGATTGCGCCGTAGTTTGGGCATCCCGCCAGCTTAGTATTGGATGTAGTGCGACAAGCGACCATCTGCCCCCACAATCTCGCCGATACTATATTGCGACTATGGCTAAAATCAATGTAGTTGGCTTTCGCCACATACTTTTTGTGTGAACCCCATCCGTCCTTAGCGGCAAATGCGTTGTCAAATTTTAGCGTGTAGTTTTTCTTCGGGTATGCCAACGATGAGCTGCCTTGCCATTTACAGGTTAATGTCCCACTTTGTTCACCGAAGGTGTAGTCTAACGTAACCGCAGTCTCTTTCGTCATGGTGCTTATGTCACCGCTCAGTGCCAAGACAGGCAGACCATATGCGGCATAATTAAATGCCGATACTGTCGTTGTACCGCCGCTTACGGTGGTAACAGTCTTGTACGATACCGTCACATTGCCTGAGCTGTCGTAGATGTTGTTAACACCGTCAAAAGCGGTAATGTCATTATCTGTTGACCAGTTATGTGTACCTGTTGTGGCAGTATCAAATGTAGCGGTATATGTCGTACCTTTATAGCTCTCCGCAAAATCAGCCTTTGTGGACCCTCGTACCAGCACAGGCTTGACCGTTTCGGTTATGCCATCAGAAAACGTGTAGCATATTCGCACTTGAGTCGGTGTTGCAAATGTAACCGTTTCACCGTTAGGTGTCCCCTCGTGAATGCAGTGGTCATAATCATCATTGTTGGTCTGCAAGTACGCCACGACATCTGTACCCCTGCCACTTGTCAACCCACCGAAAAAGCTGAAATTATATGTACCCGCCGGCAGCCACACATACGATGTAGTCGGGAACACCGTGCCACCCGTGTTGTTAGCACAAGTAAAACCGCCATCTACCTCGGTACACTGCTGAGCATTTGCTGTAGGCATGGTCGGGACAAAGTTGCGTCCGGTGTGTACCATCCATGCGCTCGTAGCAGACGATAGCGTAGACTTGACTGTCAGGGCTTTACCGCCTATGTCTGACAGCGTAACAAGTGCTCCACTCTCTTCCACGGTCGTTTCGGTTGTTGAGGTGGGTGGTGTAGTAGACGGGGTACTCGGTGTACTCGGTACGGTACTCGCTGCCGGTGCATCTTTAGTGATGATATTACCGTTGGAGTCAGTACCAAGATACTTATTACCTGCCCAACCATCCTTACGTGCAGCACCTGCTATGCCGTCTTCCATGTGATTAAGATGTTCAGCGTCAATGGGTGTCTCACCATCGACCCATGTTTGTTTTACGTAGTTCATTTCACACCTCCGCATATTGCACCGCCGCAGATAATATTTCCACAGATTGGGATAATTACTACGGTAGTAAGCGATTCTATAAGCTCGTCATAGTTATCAGGCTTTTCTCGCGCCGCTATGTACATCCGTGCCGATGCAGCTGTATAGTACTTTGGGTATACGTAGATATGCAGTATCCCCGACTCGGTGAGTAAATGATTGGGTATCTTAGCCATTAACAAGCCATTGACCCTCTCAGGCTTGACCACATATGCACCTTGATCATCACCGTCAACTGCAAAATGCATGTCGCCGTTGACATCAACGCCGTCTATTATCACATAGCGGTCAATGTCCCACTGCGTCAGACTGCCATTTTTGTCTATCTGTATTTTAATCATTTTTTAATTCCCAGAAATCGTCTGTTCCGACTGCGCCGGGCTCATATGGATTATCATCCGTCTTTGACCTGTAGATCTCTCCGTTTCTTGTGCAGACCTCATCGGTCATATATAGTCCGGATATGCCAAGCGGCGCGACCCACGGCTTGGCTTTTGCCACGTCTTTGGTGTGCGCAAGACTCCACAGCGCACGTGTATTTGATGGTTTGCTGTCGGGATAATGCGCGGCGTTATGGGGTGTTATCAGCGTAAAAATCTGTCGTACCCCCTCTACCTCCTCCCAGACCGGCGCACCGACCGGAAGGTTGCTATAGTCCCTTGTGGCATCGAATTGTGGTACTTTGGACTCCTCCGCGATTATCGCAGTGCCATCAAGCCCTCTCGCACGTGATCGTAGATCAAGAGCGTCAGCTTTTCCTTTTTCTTTCATAAGAGCGAGGATTTCTTCGGCTTTCATGCTTCATTCACTCCTTCCTCGTATGCCGTGGACATTTGCGACCACGGGGTTTCCGGTTCGGGATCTGGTTCGGGCTCGGGAGGATCTATCATGGCAAATCCGCCTGTCTCGCTGTTATAGTACCACCCCTCCGGCGGTGTCGGCTCGATAAAACGCGCATCGCCATCTTTTGTTCCGTCATATCCCCAACCTTCGTATACATAGTTCGGTGCTTCCGCAAAGCAAACGTCTTGTGGATATTTGCCGATGGTATCTGCTACGGTCGGATGGATAGCCGTCACATCGACAAAGCAAAACCCACTAATAACTTGAAATACTTTCATCGTGTTACTCCTTTATGCAATGTCTACGCAATACTGCACCATAGCCAATCCCGACCCGCCGGCTGTGCCATTTGCTGCATGGTCAGTGCCGCCACAGCCTCCGGCTGCTATGCCACCTGCTTTACCGTTTTCTCCGCCTGCGCCAAAGCCTCCGCCTCCGCCTGCGCCTTTGCCAGTACCTCCATCGCCGCCTTTCCCGTGTGCACCAAAGCCACCGCCGCCTGCGCCATGCGTACCGTTAAGCGCGTCTCCGCCCGGAGCACCAAAGCCGCCACCTCCACCCGCGCCGCCATGAGCGTCATCATTGACACTCGTGCCGCCCGGAGCAGTCCCCTTGAATAGTGCGCCTGCCATATTGGTGGTGTCTGTCCCGGCTGATCCTGATTGTCCATGTGCGCCGCCGTTACCGCCATTTGTGCCGCCTGTGCCGCCATTACCGCCTGTGTAGTCATCACTGTTACCAACTGCGCCACCTCCACCGCCTCCGCCGTGTGTGCCACCATTGCCGCCATTACCGCCTGTGTAGTCATCACTGTTACCAACTGCGCCACCTCCACCGCCTCCGCCGTGTGTGCCACCATTGCCGCCATTGCCGCCCCTGTGACATCCACCTCCACCGCCGCCGTATGACCCATTACCGCCGCGATTGTTGGCTGAGATTGTGGTGTCACCGTTAGAGCCTTGACCGCCACCTGCGCCGCCATCGCCGCCCCTGCCCTTACCAGACATGGCTTGTCCACCCTCGCCGCCGTTAGCGGATTTGAGTGTGCCGAAGGATGTAGCACCACCATTACCGCCGGCTGTCGCGTCAGTGCCGTTATTACCCAAACCGCCTGCGCCACCTTGCCCGACTGTGATCGTGTATGTTGTGCCCGGAACAACATCGACAAGCTCGCGTACCAGATGACCACTACCGCCCCCACCGCCGTGACTGCCTGCACCGCCGCCTCCGCCGCCGAGCAGTGTAAGCAGTACCTTATATACGTTTTCCGGGCAAGTCCATGTGCCGCTTTGTGTGAAGATCTCGGTTTTTATTTCCTTGTCTGTGTTGCCCCATGCGATTTGATTTATGATCATTTCCCCGATCCTCTATTTATTAAGTATTATAACGTTAACCGTTATTTTTTTAGACGGTATCGTTTTGCATTGTAGCGTAATCGTTCCGTTGCCCTGTGCCGTGCACTGGATTTGGCACTTTGACCATTCGTCTTGTGACGCTGGTGCAGGTCCCACGATGATAGTATTGCTCGATGTGACCTCGGCAAAGCCAAGTATGATCTTTTTTGTAGACGTGTTCCACGAACTCGCATTAAACGAACCGGATTTTGCGATGTGCTTTTCCTGCGCGTTCTCCACCGCGTCACACAATGCCTGCAAAAGTTCCTTATTTATCGGCGTTCCCTCTTCAACGACCTCGGTAGGAGAGGGTATCAGCCTTTTCTTTCCGTCCTCATCCTCAATCAAGTAGAGATCATCTCCCACCGCCACACGATCCTTTATGATAGGTGCTGTGTAAGCCATTCTATTCACTTCCCTTCAGCGGCAAATGCACCGCGTTGTTACCAGCGCGAAAAGCTCCGCACCTTCTGTAGTCCTCATTCATTTTCCCGATCAAAAGCTCTATATCCGCAAGTATCTTCTCGATCGTGTTCGCGCCGATGAAATCTAAGGCTTCATTGGAGTCTGGAAGCTCTCCTGTCGCAGCAAGCGTGTAGTAGGCATCTCTAAGCGACTGAACACTCGAAAGATAGCTTCCCCAATCCGATCGACGCAGAATGTCACCTGTCTCGAAGGTCTTTGTGTTGACCTCAACCGGATATCCGGCAGCGTTAAGAGCCGCTGCCAACTCATCTACCGCTGCATTCACACGGTTCATGTCGGATACATTATAGCAGCCCTTTAACGCTGCGAGAGATCCGCGCTGTGCTTTTGCAGCGGCAACGTCCTCTGCGGTCCTGTCATAAACAAGGTCCATCATCTTGCAACCACCTCCGCAACTATCGTGTCGCCATAAAGATTATATCGCTCGGACTCTATCCGCGCATCTATCTCGCCTAAATACTCGGTCGCAAGCGTCACCATATCTCCCGGACGCTCACCCGAAAGAACAAGCTCGGATGTTATAGTTCCGCATTTAACATAATACTCCCAAAGACCCGTGAGCAGTTGCTGAGCGTTCGCCGCATTGACCAGCGTCATATCCTTTACCTCGACCACATTTG